>CAZYAX010000010.1:0-14014 GCA_964646195.1 uncultured Faecalibacterium sp.
GCAAGGCTGCGCCCCGTTGCGGAGGAAACTTGATGTTTGATCCTAAGCTGAGAGAAGCGCTGGGCCATGTGCAGAAGCCCGGCCGTTATACCGGAGGGGAGCCCGGCAGTGTTTATAAAGAAAAAGAGAAGACAGATGTGCGTTTTGCCTTCTGCTTCCCGGATACCTACGAGGTGGGCATGTCCTTCCTCGGCGAAAAAATTCTCTACGAGCTGCTCAACGCCCACGAAAACTGGTGGTGTGAGCGCGCCTTTATGCCCTGGCTGGACATGAAGGCCGAGATGGAGCGGCTGGGGCTGCCCCTCTATACGCTGGAGAGCAAGGACCCGCTCACCGCTTTTGATGCGGTGGGCTTTACGCTGCAATACGAGCTTTCTTACACCAACATCCTGGCCATGTTGGATCTGGCGGGCATCCCGTTCTATGCCAGGGACCGGGACGGGCACTGGCCGCTGATCGTGGCAGGCGGGCCCTGCGCGTGCAACGCCGAACCCATCGCGGACTTTTTCGATATCGTCCAGCTGGGAGAGGGGGAGCGGCAGCTGCCGTCCATCTGCGCGGAGATCGAAAAGGGCAAACGGGAGGGCATCTCCAAAAAGGAGCTGCTGCTGCGCATGGCAAGGATCCCGGGGGTGTATATCCCGGCCTTTTACGACATCGCTTACAAAGAGGACGGCCGCATCGCGTCCATCACGCCCAATCAGCCGGGCGTGCCGGCGGTGGTGACCAAGGCCATCCTCAAGGATATGAACGAGTTTGCGCCGCCCACTAATTTTGTGGTGCCCATGGTGGGCGCCATCCAGGATCGCGCCAGCATCGAGGTGCTGCGCGGGTGCGTGCGCGGATGCCGCTTTTGCCAGGCTGGCTTTTTGTACCGGCCTATGCGCCAGCGCGACGCGGGCCTGCTCAACCGCGCGGCGCAGGAGCTGTGCGAGAACACGGGGTATGAGGAGCTGAGCCTTTCCAGCCTGTCCACCTCGGATCATGCCCAGCTGGAACAGCTGCTGGATGGACTGAACGAGTGGGCCCCGCAGGAGCATGTGAGCCTTTCGCTGCCCTCGCTGCGCATGGACAACTTCTCCGAGAGCCTGATTGAAAAAACCACAAAGGTGCGCAAAAGCGGCTTGACCTTTGCTGCCGAGGCCGGCACCCAGCGCCTGCGGGATGTCATCAACAAAAACGTTACCTGGGACGAGATCGAAAAGACCTGCGGCATCGCCTTTGCGGCGGGCTATACTTCGGTCAAGCTCTACTTTATGATCGGCCTGCCCACCGAGACCATGGAGGACATCGAGGGCATTGCCGACACCGCGCAAAGGGTGGTGGATCTCTATTACCGCACGCCCAACAAGCCCAAGGGCAAGGGAGTGCAGGTGACCATCAGCTGCTCCTGCTTTGTGCCGAAGCCGCATACGCCCTTCCAGTTTGTGCCCATGGATCGCGCCGAAACCCTGCAGGCCAAGCAAAAGCACTTGCTGGAAAGCGTCCACAGCCGCAAGATCAAGGTGAACTATCACGACAGCGCCACCGGCTTTTTGGAGGGCGTGTTTGCCAAGGGCGACCGCCGCTTAGCCCCGGTGCTGGTGGAAGCCTATAAGCGCGGGTGCTACTTTGACGGCTGGGAGGAATGCTTCCACTATGACACCTGGATGCAGACCTTTGCCGACCTTGGCGTGGACCCGCATTTTTACTGCCACCGCGCCATTGGGCTGGACGAGGTGACGCCCTGGGCCCACATGGACTACGGCATCACCCACGAATACCTGGTGCGCGAATACAAAAAGGCTCTGGCGGCGCAGACCACCCCGCCCTGCAACCGCAAATGCAGCGGCTGCGGCGCAAACCATCTGTTAGGAGGGCCCTGCTTTGATTACAGTCCGGATCTGGTTTAAAAAACAAAACGAGGCGTCGTACATTTCGCTGCTGGATCTCCAGCGGGTGATGCAGCGGGTGCTCAAGCGCAGCGCGCTGCCGGTATGGCACACGCTGGGCTTTAATCCTCATATCTATATGACCTTTTCCTGCCCGCTGCCGCTGGGGCAGGAGAGCTTGTGCGAGAGCGTAGACGTCAAAACGGAGGAGGAAACCCCAGACTTTGCCCATTGGCAGAACGCGCTTAATGCGATCATGCCCGCGGGCATCGAGGTGTTCCGGGTGGAGCCGGTGCAGATGAAAGCGGACCGGATCGCCTTTGCCCGCTATACGGTCAGCTACCCGGCCAGCGCGCGCGCGGCTCTGGAGCAGTACAACGCGCTGGAATGTGCCCCCGTGGAGAAAAAGAGCAAAAAGGGTGTCAAAACGGTGGATCTGAAAGCGCATATCCCGCAGCTGGAGCTCACGGAGGAGGACGGCAGTGTGCGATTTGACCTCTGCCTGCCCACATCGCAGGAGCTGAACCTCAACCCTGCGCTGCTCACCGGCTTTTTGGAGAAGAGGTTCGGCCTGCCCGCTGCGGAGGCTGGCGTGCTGCGCACGGCGCTTTTGACAAAAGAGGGCACGCCGTGGGAATGATGGACGGCGCTGCCGTGGCCCATTCGGAGGTTCTTACGAAAATTTAGCAGATTTTTTGTTCAAACCGCTTGATTTCAAAGCGCAGTTGTGCTATTCTAGTAAGGCGTTAGTGTCCGCTGAAGCCACAGCGGGGTTAATGACACAATCATTAAACGGGCGGTCCTCTGACGGCTGCATCGACAGCCGTGTATGAACGTCTAAAAACAAATGGAGGATGATTCAAATGGACGCACTGAAGATTATTTCCGAAGGCTGCATCAAGGCTGAGCAGCCCAAGTTCAACGTTGGCGACACGGTCCGCGTGGATGTCCGCATCAAGGAAGGCGAGCGTGAGCGTATCCAGGCCTTTGAGGGTACTGTGATCGCGAAGAAGCACGGCGGCGTTGCCGAGACCTTTACGGTCCGCCGCATTGCCTATGGCGTGGGCATCGAGCGCGTGTTCCCGGTCAACAGCCCCTTTGTCGAGAAGGTCACCGTTGTCCGCAAGGGCAAGGTCCGCCGCGCTAAGCTGTTCTATCTGCGTGGCCGCACCGGCAAGGCTGCCAAGGTCAAGAGCGATATCTGATAATCCCGGTATCAATGGGAGAAAGGGGCAACTTGTTGTCCCTTTTTTCTTTACCTGCCTTTCCGGCAGGTTCTCACAGGTTAAAACAGGAGGTGGGAAAAATGGCAAGGCATGCAAAGCATGCTGCAAAATCGGGCGCCGAAAGCCGTGACCGCAGCATTTTGGAATGGTACGAGGCGCTGATCTCTGCGGTCGTTATCCTGGTGCTGGTCTTTTCGTTTGCACTCCGCATCATCCAGGTAGAGGGTGAATCCATGGAGAAAACCCTCTATCAGGGGCAAAGGCTCATCGTGTGGGGCGCGGGCTATACGCCGGAGCGGGGCGACGTGGTGATCGTGGACAGCTACACCAGCTACGGCCGCCCGCTGGTCAAGCGCGTCATCGCGCTGGGCGGCGATACGGTGGACATCGATTTTGATACCGGCACGGTGCAGGTAAACGGCGAGGTGCTGGAGGAGCCCTATCTCAGCGAGCCGACCTGGCTGAGCTACGATGTGGATTTCCCCATTACGGTCCCAGAGGGCACGGTGTTTCTGATGGGAGACAACCGCAACAATTCGCTTGACAGCCGCTCGTCCAAGGTGGGCTGCATCGATAACCGGGATATTTTGGGCAAGGTGCTGCTGCGCTTTATGCCCTTTGAGGATTTTGGTGTGATAAAATGAGCAGAGCAGACGTACAGGCATCCAATCAGTATAACATCCAGTGGTTTCCCGGCCACATGGCCCGCACCCTGCGCATGATGGAGGAGGAGATCCGCAACGTGGACGCCAGCCTGGTGCTGCTGGATGCGCGCATCCCGCTGTCCAGCCTGAACCCGGAGGTGGAGCGTATCACGGCGCGCAAGCCCAAGCTCTATGTGCTGAACAAGGCCGATCTGGCCGACCCGGACGTGACCGCGGAGTGGGTCCGCTATTTCCGCGCGGCGGAGGCAGGCTGCGTTGCCATCAACGCCAAACAGAAGGGCGGCACAACCGCAGTGCGCCGGGCCATCGAAAAGGAGCTGAGCGGCCTTTTGGCCCGCCGGCAGGTGCGCGGCATGGGTGGGGCCAAGATCCAGATCATGCTGTGCGGTATCCCGAATGTGGGCAAGTCTACCTTTATAAACACCTTTGTGGGCGCGGCCCGCGCCAAGGCCGCCGACCGCCCCGGCGTGACCAAGGGCAAACAGTGGGTGGGAACCGAAAAATTCGACCTGCTGGATATGCCCGGCGTTCTGTGGAAAAAATTCGATTCCCGCGCCACAGCCTCCAACCTGGCCTTTATCGGCTCCATCAAGGACGACATTCTGGACGTGGAAGAGCTTGCGATGAACCTGCTGGACGAGGTGCGCCGCAACTACCCCGAAAAGGTGGCCGGGCGCTATAAGCTGGACGCCGAAACGCTGCGCCTGCCCCCGTATGAGCTGCTGGAGGCCATCGGGCGCAAGCGCGGGATGCTGGTGAGCGGCGGCGAGGTGGACATGGAGCGCTGCGCCATTATGCTGGTGGATGAGTTCCGCGCCAGCAAATGGGGGCGCATCTCGCTGGAGCGCCCGCCGGTGCGCCAGAAGCCGGACGGCTTTGCGGAGGATGAGGAATGAAAAAGCATATTTCAGAGGAGGAAGCCTCCCGCCCTTTATATGAGTACGACGCGGCCATACGCCGGGAGGCGGGCTGCTTTGCAGGTGTGGACGAGGCGGGCCGCGGCCCCCTGTGCGGGCCGGTGTGCGTGGCGGCCTGCATCCTGGATCCGGAAAAGCCGGTGCCCGGCGTCAACGACTCCAAAAAGCTCACCGAAAAACGGCGGGAAGCGCTGTTTGAGGAGATCTGCGAAACGGCGCTGGCCTATAAGATCGTGTTCGTGGGTCCGGACATCATCGACCGGGACAACATCCTGGCCGCGACGATGAGCGGGATGCATGAGGCCGTGGAGGGGCTGGCGATCGTGCCAAACCTCGTTTTGGTGGACGGAAACCGCTGCCCGGACGGGCTGGCCATGCCGTCCCGCCCGGTAGTCAAGGGCGACGCCACCAGCGCCAGCATTGGCGCGGCGTCCATTTTGGCCAAGGTCAGCCGGGACCGGTATATGCTGGAGCTGGACAAACAATACCCGCAGTACCAGCTGGCAAAGCATAAGGGCTACCCCACCAAGCTGCACTACAAGCTGATCGAACAGTACGGCATCCAGGATTTTTACCGCCGCAGCTTTTTAAAAAAGCAGGGCTACTGGCCGCCGGAGGGGCAGCGGTGAAGGCGGCCCCCTCCGAGACCGGCAGCTGGGGCGAGCGCACAGCCGCCCGGTACTATCTCCAGCGGGGCTACCGGCTGCTGGCGCACAACTACCGAACCCGGTTGGGGGAGCTGGACCTTGTTTTGGTCAGCCCGGAGCGCACGGTCGTGATCTGCGAGGTCAAGACACGCCGCGAGGGCGCCGCCGTGCGCGGGGCCGAGGCAGTGGACGCGGCCAAGCAGCGGCGGCTGATCCTGACGGCACGGCACTACCTCCAGCATACGGGGCAAAGCGAGGCCCCTGTGCGGTTCGATGTTGCGGAGGTGACGCCTCTTGACAGCGGCCGCGCAATGGTACATATTATAAAGGACGCGTTTATCTGCGAATAGGGCGCGCACCCCTTGTTGTGCGCGTGGGAAAGCAAAAGGAAAGGGCATGTGCCCGGATTACGGTTGGCGTCTTAGCGCGCATGCCGGACCGGCGCAGAGGCCAAAAGACCGCCGGCCGCGCCTTATAGGGAAGCGGGCAGGGCAGAAAAGGAGAGATCATCATGCAATTTTTCAGTACGAGAGATGCAGGCCACCGGGTGAGCGCGTCGGAAGCGATCGCGCAGGGGCTTGCGCCGGGAGGCGGGCTGTATGTCCCCGAAGCCTTCCCGCAGGTGGACGCCGGGGCACTTTGCCGCCTGGATTACCCCGAGCTGGCCGCCGCTGTTCTCCGGGAGTACCTGACCGATTACTTGCCGGAATTCCTTGCGCAGGCGGCCCGGGATACCTACGGCGAAGCCTTTGGCGGCAAGGCGGGCTGCCTGGCTCCGGTGGCGGGGGATACCTGGGCGCTGGAGCTGTGGCACGGCCCGACCTGCGCCTTCAAGGATTACGCGCTTCAGCTTATGCCCAAGCTGCTGGTGGAGGCAAAAAAGAATCTGGGCCGCACCGAAAAGACCCTGATCCTGGTGGCGACCAGCGGCGACACCGGCAAGGCTGCGCTGGATGGCTATCACGACATCGAGGGTGTGGAGATCGCGGTGTTCTACCCCACGGGTGGCACCAGCGAGATCCAGCGCCTGCAAATGGCCACCCAGGAGGGCGCGAACGTTGCCGTATATGCAGTGCGCGGCAATTTCGATGATGCGCAGACCGGTGTGAAGCGGGTGTTTGCTGATCAGCAGATCGCTTCGCAGCTGGCGCAGCGGAACATCCGCCTTTCCAGCGCAAACTCCATCAACTGGGGCCGCCTGGTGCCGCAGATCGTCTATTATTTTGCCGCCTATGCCCAGCTGCTTAAGGTGGGCCGCATCGCGTTTGGCGATGCGGTGGATTTCTGTGTGCCGACCGGCAATTTCGGCGACATCTTGGCGGGCTATTATGCCAAGCAGATGGGCCTGCCGGTGGGGCGGCTGATCTGCGCGTCCAACAAAAACAACGTGCTCACCGATTTCCTCAGCACCGGCACCTACAATGCGCGCCGCACATTCTATAAGACCTCCTCGCCCAGTATGGATATTTTGGTATCCTCCAACCTCGAGCGTCTTTTGTACCATGTGACCGGCAGCGACGCCGAGGTGGCCGCCCTGATGAAGTCCCTGAACGAGACGGGCGGCTACACCGTGCGCCCTGAGACGCTGGCCAGGATCCGCGAGACCTTTGGCTGCGGCTATGCCGGGGAGGAGGATGTGGCCGCCGAGATCCGCGCGCGCTACGAACGCGACGGCTATTTGTGCGATACGCACACGGCGGTGGCCTTCCATGTGGCGGCGCAGCAGGCGCAAACAGGCGTGCCCATGGTGGTGCTGTCCACAGCGTCGCCGTTCAAGTTCCCACGTAGTGTGCTGGCCGCGCTGGGAGCTGAAGCGCCGGCCAACGACTTTGAGGCTATGCAGGCGCTGGAAGCGCGCACCGGCCGTGCCGCGCCGCAGAGTCTGGCTTGCCTGCGGCAGAAGGCCGAGCGGTTTGACGCCGTGATCGACCCGCAGCAGATCGCCGGGGTGGCGCTGGGGTACCAGGCATAAAGTCTGGCCCCTTAGGGCCTCTGGCAAGACCGCGGCTGTCTAAACCGGCCCCGCCGGGCAGCGCAGGCGGGGGAGAGCACCGGCTTAAATGCAAAGGAGAACGACATGGCGCTTTTTGTACTCGGTGACCCGCATCTTTCCCTGGGCGGGGCAAAGCCGATGGATATCTTCCCGGGATGGGACGGCTATGTGCAGCGGCTGGAAGCCAACTGGCGCAGGCTGGTGGGGCCGGAGGACACGGTGGTGCTGGCGGGAGACATCAGTTGGGCGATGCGTCTGGCCGATACGCGCCGGGATTTTGCTTTTCTTCACCAGCTGCCCGGCCAGAAGCTGATTTTAAAGGGCAACCATGACTATTGGTGGACCACCGCCAACAAAATGAACCAGTATTTTGCTGCGGAGGGCTTTGACACGCTGCACCTGTTGTACAATAACTCCTACGCCGTAGAGGGCTACGCTGTGTGCGGCACCCGCGGGTGGCTGTTCGACGTGGGCGAAGCGCACGACGAAAAGGTGATGAACCGCGAGACCGGCCGCCTGCGCCTGAGCCTGAACGCAGCCCAGCCGGGGCTCAAAAAGCTGGCATTTTTGCATTATCCGCCCGTGTACACCAACGCCAGCGCGCCGGAGATCGTGGCAACGCTGAAGGAATACGGCGTAAAGCATTGCTACTATGGCCATCTGCACGGCAATGCGATCCGTTTTGCGGTGCAGGGAGAGGTGGACGGCATCCGCTATAAGCTGGTCAGCGCGGACAGCCTGCGCTTTTGTCCCTATAAAATCACCGATTAAGAATAAAGAAAATGCCAAAAAGTCAAAAAACAGCTGGCAATTATGCCGCCGTCGTGCTATAATAGACGCTGACGCGACTGTTGCACCCTATTTAAGCGCGCGCGTCCCCGCATTTCGCACAACAGACAGGACGCGGTGCGCGGATGGCAAAAAGGGCAAGGCTTTTTTTGCGGAGATCGAATTCATTAGCGGAGGAAATACGAATGAAACTCATTAAAAGTGAAAAGCTCGAAAAGAGCATGCAGGAGCTGCAATTCTCCATCGACGCCGAGGTCTTCAAGGCCGAGGTCGCCAAGGTGTTCAAGCGCGAGAGCAAGAAGTATACGGTTCAGGGCTTCCGCAAGGGCAAAGCGCCCCGCGCCCTGATCGAGAAGATGTACGGCGCGGATGTGTTTACCTACGACGCCATCAACGATCTGTTCCCGGCTGAATACGAGGCTGCGGCTCAGGCAGCCGGCATCGAAGTGGTCGGCCGCCCGGAGGTCACCGTGGATTCTGCCAGTGAGCAGGACGGCGTGGTTCTCACCGTAAAGGTTCCCGTAAAGCCGGAGGTCAAGTTGGGCGCTTATTCCGGTTTGACGGTGGAGAAGACGGTCCATACTGTGGAGGAGTCCACCGTGGAGGCCGAGCTCAAGCGCGTGCAGGAGCGCAACGCCCGTGAGCTCACCCGTGAGGGCGCTGCCCAGAACGGCGACATCGCCGACCTCGACTTCGAGGGCTTTGTGGACGGCGTCGCCTTTGAGGGCGGCAAGGCGGAACACTACCAGCTCACCCTGGGCAGCGGCAGCTTTATCCCCGGATTTGAGGATCAGGTCGTGGGCCACGAGGCAGGCGAGGAGTTTGATGTAAACGTCACCTTCCCAGAAGAGTATCAGGCAGCGGAGCTGGCAGGTAAGCCGGCTGTGTTTAAGATCAAGCTGCACGAGGTCAAGTATAAGGAGCTGCCCGAGCTGGACGACGAGCTGGCAAAGGATTGCTCCGATTACGACACCCTGGAGGAGTTCAAGGAGTCCATCCGCAAGGGCGACCAGGAGCAGCTGGATAAGCAGGATGACCTGGCGGTAGAGAACGCGCTGGTCGATCAGGTGATCGAGGGAATGGAAGCCGAGATCCCTCAGGCTATGTACGACACCCGCATGGATGAGATGGTCAACGACTTTGCCTACCGTGTGGAGCAGCAGGGCCTGACGCTGGAGAACTACCTCAAGTATATGGGCCAGACCATGGAGCAGTTCCGCACGTCCTTTATGCCGCAGGCCGAAAAGCAGGTCAAGATCCGTCTGGCGCTGGAGGCAGTGGCCAAGGCGGAGGGCATCGTGGCATCCGAGGAGGATGTGGACGCGGAGATCAAGCGCATTGCGGAGCAGTATAAGATGGAAGAGGAGAAGGTTCGCGAGCTGGTGAACATGGACGACCTCAAGGCCGATTTGGCTGTGAACAAAGCCATCGACTTTGTCAAGAGCCATGCCAACGTCGTGGAGAAAGCCGCTGAGGCGAAGACTGAGGCCGCATCTGACGCTGAATAATATCGTGAGCAGCTGCCAATGCTGCCAGTGCGGCAAAGGCGCATGAGGGTGCGCTTTTGCCCGGCGAGAGTTGTTTAAGTTGGCCGATACGGAGTTTTTGCGCCCGTATCGGTCAATTTTGCAAAACATCGAAATTTGTTTGATTGGGAGGCGAACCACATGAGTTTTGTTCCTTACGTTGTTGAGCAGTCCGCACACGGAGAGCGTTCCTATGATATTTTCTCCCGTCTGCTGAACGACCGCATTATCGTTTTGAGCGAGGATGTCAACTCCACCTCTGCCAGCGTCGTGATCGCGCAGCTGCTGTATCTGGAAGGGCAGGATCCGGATAAGGACATCAGCTTTTATATCAACAGCCCCGGCGGCTCCATCTCGGACGGCATGGCCATCCACGACACGATGAACTACATCAAGTGTGATGTTTCCACCATCTGCGTGGGCATGGCGGCCTCCATGGGCGCGTTCCTGCTGGCCAGCGGTACCAAGGGCAAACGCTTTGCGCTGCCCAACTCCGAGATCCTGATCCACCAGCCGCTCATCGCGGGCGGGCAGAACGGCGGCCTTTCGGGCCAGACCACGGACATCCAGATCCACGCCAACCACATGGTGCGCATCCGTGAAAAGCTGAATGGCCTGCTGAGCGAGTATACCGGCCAGCCGCTGGAAAAGATCCAGCAGGACACCGAGCGCGACAACTATATGACCCCCGAGCAGGCAAAGGAATACGGCCTGATCGACGAAGTGATCACCAGACGCTGAGCAGACGAGGATAGGGAAATACAGTTATGCCAAACAACAATTCCGGCAGAGATAGAAACGAAAAGGACCTGATTTGCAGCTTTTGCGGCAAACACCAGGACGAAGTGGAGCGCATGATCATCGGCCCCGGCGTAAATATTTGCAGCGAATGCATCAACCTGTGCTACGACCTGCTCGCCGATCAGGCCGACCACGGCGCGCCGCCCCGCGCGGGCCGCGGAGGAAACGCCCGCACCCGCGTCCAGACCTCGGACAGCCTCTCGGTCAACATTATGACGCCGGCCGAGATCAAGGAAGGGCTGGATCAGTATGTGATCGGCCAGGACGAGGCCAAGCGTGTGCTGGCTGTGTCGGTATACAACCACTACAAGCGCATCCTGAGCGGCAAGGGCAGCGACGTAGAGCTGCAAAAATCCAACGTGCTGCTGCTAGGGCCCTCCGGCGTGGGCAAAACGCTGCTGGCCCAGACGCTGGCCCGGATGCTGGGCGTGCCGTTTGCCATTGCAGACGCAACCACGCTCACCGAGGCAGGCTATGTGGGCGAGGATGTGGAGAACATCCTGCTCAAGCTCATTCAGGCTGCGGACTATGACGTGCAGCGCGCGCAGATCGGCATCATCTATATCGACGAGATCGATAAGATCGCCCGCAAGAGCGAGAATCCCTCCATCACCCGGGACGTGGGCGGCGAGGGCGTGCAGCAGGCGCTGCTCAAGATCCTCGAGGGCACGGTGAGCAATGTGCCGCCCCAGGGCGGCCGCAAGCATCCCCAGCAGGAGTTTATCCAGGTGGATACCACCAACATCCTGTTCATCTGCGGCGGCGCGTTCGACGGGCTGGATAAATACATCCAGCGCCGCACCGACAACTCTTCGCTGGGCTTCGGCAGCCAGCTCAAGGATACCTCCAGCGAGGCGCACAAGGCGCTGCTGCGCAAGGTGGAGCCCCACGATCTGGTAAAGTTCGGCCTGATTCCGGAGCTGATCGGCCGGCTGCCCGTCATCACGGTGCTGGACGCGCTGGACGAGGAGGCTCTGGTGCGGGTGCTCAAGGAGCCGCGCAACAGCATTGTCAAGCAGTACAAGGCGCTGCTTTCCATGGACAACGTGGAGCTGAACTTTACCGACGAGGCCCTGCATGCCATCGCCCGCAAGACCATCGAGCGCGAGAGCGGCGCGCGCGGCCTGCGCAGCGTGATGGAAAATCTGCTGCTGCCCGTGATGTACGAGGTGCCCAACGACGCGACCATCATCCGGGTCACGATCGACGAGGATACCGTGGAGGGCGGCGAGCCCCATCTGGAATACGGCGCGGTACGCAAGCGCTATAAGGGCCAGATGACGCTGAGCTAAAAGCCCTTTTACCCGGCAGCCCGCAACAGGCAAAAAATTCCCTGCCCGGAGCGGCGAGACGCTGCTTTGAGCAGGGCTTTTTGCTGTTTTGGTGCGGGAAAGCTCTACCACCGGCGGCGGTATTCGCCCGGCGTCATGCCTTCCACCTTTTTGAAGGTGCGGGAAAAATAGTTCGCGTCCGGGATGCCGCACTCTGGCCCAATCTTCTCAATGGGGAGATCGGTAAAGCGGAGCAGCTTTTTGGCCTGCGTGATCCGCAGCCGGCACAGATAGCTGTTGATGGACATACCGAACTGCTCTTTAAAAATGCGGGTAAGGTAGAACTTGTTGATATAAAAGGCTTTGGCAAGCTCATCCAGCGTGACCTTTTCGGCAAAATGCTGTTCCAGATAGTTTTTGACCTCCTGCAGGTCCTGCTTTTTGGAGACGGCGGCCTTGCCGTTTTCGGGGCGCCAGTTCTCCTCCATCAAAAGGGTGAGCAGGGTGGTGAGCTTTTCAAAAATGCGCATGTCACGGATATATTCCGAGGAGGCGGCCAGCCGGTAGAGCTCGTCCAGGAGTTGGATGTAGGGGTCAAGATTCTCCGGGTGGAAGCAGATCTGCCCGCCGCGCTCGATGTACTTGTCGTAAATGCTGTTCATGTTGGGGCCGTAAAAGTGGGCCCACTTCAGCTTCCACAATTCCTCCGAGGAGCGATGAAAATAGGGCTGGCGGCAGTCCAGAAAAACGCAGTCTCCGGTATGCAGCGGGAGAGGCCGGCCGCAGTATTCCAGCATGCCCGAACCGGACAATACGATGAAAAAGAGGTAAGAAGCCAGATTTTCCCGCTTGCTGGTGTGGGGCCGCAGGGCCTGCAGCTCGCCGGTCTCCTGGAGGTACAGCAGGCTGCTTTTGGCAAAGGCGGACGAAGTGTAGAGAATCCGCTCTGATTCGACCAGATTGCCATGAAATAACGAGGTGTCCATAAAGCTGTGGCCTCCTGACGCAAAAGTAAGATAGGGGCCGTCCGGCGCAGCTCCATGCCGGGCAGCCGCCGCGGCAGGGCCAGAGGCTCCCGCATCCTATCATAGCATAAAAGTCAATATTATGCTAGTCCCAGCCAAGATTCTTCCTTCAAACAGGCTGCACTTTGTCATAGAATAGCCTTGTTGCAAAATCCGCAAATATGCGATACGAAAAGTTGAGGAATAGAGAAAATGAAGAAGGCACTGATTACCGGCATTACAGGGCAGGACGGCTCTTATCTGGCAGAATTTTTGCTGGAAAAGGGATATGAGGTCCACGGCATTACCCGCCGCGCGTCCATCTCCCATACGGCGCGCATCGATCCCCTTATCGCCCGCAACGCCGTCACCCTGCACGACGGCGACCTGACCGATTCCAGCTCCCTGATCCGCGTTATCAGTCTGGTGCAGCCGGATGAGATCTACAACCTGGCCGCACAGAGCCATGTTCAGGTTTCCTTTGACGTGCCGGAATATTCCGGTGATGTAGATGCCATCGGCGTGCTGCGCATCCTCGAGGCGGTGCGTATTTTGGGCCTGACGAAAAAGACAAAGGTCTATCAGGCGTCCACCTCCGAACTATACGGCAAGGTGGAGGAGATCCCCCAGCGGGAAACGACGCCCTTCCACCCGTACAGCCCCTACGCGGTGGCCAAGCAGTACGGCTTCTGGATCGTCAAGGAGTACCGCGAAGCCTACGGCATGTTTGCGGTCAACGGAATCCTGTTCAATCACGAGTCCGAGCGGCGCGGCGAAAATTTCGTCACCCGCAAGATCACTCTGGCGGCGGGCCGCATCGCCGAGGGCCTGCAGAACCATCTGGAGCTGGGCAATCTGGACTCCCTGCGGGACTGGGGTTATGCCAGGGATTATGTCGAGTGCATGTGGCTCATTATGCAGCAGGAAAAGCCGGAGGACTTCGTCATCGCCACCGGCGTACAGCATACGGTCCGCGATTTTACCGAAAAGGCCTTCGCCGCCAACGGCATGACCCTCCGCTGGGAGGGCAGCGGGCTGGACGAAAGGGGCTACGACGCCCAAACCGGACGGATGCTGGTGTGCGTCAATCCATCCTGGTTCCGCCCCACCGATGTGGATAACCTCTGGGGCGACCCCACCAAGGCAAAGACCGTGCTGGGCTGGAACCCGCAGAAAACCAGCTACGAAGAGCTGGTGTCGATCATGGCAAGGCATGACCGGGAACTGGCAAGGCAGGAAAAGGCAATGCGCGCCGCCCTGCAGAGCTAAGGAAGCTCTGAATAAATCTGGTATGCAGATTGC
This sequence comes from uncultured Faecalibacterium sp., assembly GCA_964646195.1. Lineage (GTDB taxonomy): Bacteria > Bacillota > Clostridia > Oscillospirales > Ruminococcaceae > Faecalibacterium. Next base: position 14,013 of record CAZYAX010000010.1, read on the forward strand.
CG
>CAZYAX010000011.1:0-13594 GCA_964646195.1 uncultured Faecalibacterium sp.
GCGTCGGCTGCCGCCTGCTTGCCGGCAATGCGGCCAAAGACGATGGCGTCCGCCAGACCGCTGCCGTCCACACGATAGGTACCGTGGAAGCCGCCGGTCACCTCACCGGCCGCATACAGCCCTGCAATGGCATTGCCCTCCGTGTCCAACACGCGGGTCGCCTCATCGATAAGGATACCGCCCATAAAATAGTGTGCGCCCACACCGAAATTATAGCCGTACAGCGTGCCCTCCAGCGGGTTCAGATCCTCCCGGCCAAACGCTTCGTCCACGCCCTGTTCACAGGCCGCGTTCCACTGGTCCACCGTTGCGGTCAGCGCCTCCGGGTCAAGGCCCAGCGCCTGCGCGAGGCCGGCCGGCGTCGAAGCGGAAACAATGATGCCGTTGTTTACCAGCTCTCGGAGCTTGTCGTTCAGATCCTCTTCCCTAAAGATACAGTACGCCATGCCGTCGGGCTGGGCAAGGATCGCGTCGGACACCTCAAAGCCTTCCTGCACAAAACGCTCCGCATTCTGGTTGACGTACAGCGCGCTGGTGCGGAAACCTCCCGGCAGGTCCATCGGGGTCAGAAGCCCATAGCCTACGATGACATGCGGGAAAAGCTGGATCGAATCCAGATTAACCGCATCGGCGCCCAGCTCCTGCGCCATTTTCAGCCCTTCGCCCGTGGTGGGCGCGATCTCATCGGTGATGGCCGTTGCCAAGCTGGGCGCCACCTCCGCCAGCAGCTCCTGATTCTGTCCGAAGCCGCCTGTGCACAGCACCACGCTCTTGCCGGAGAAGGTATACCGGCTTCCGTCCTGCGCCTCGGCCACCACCCCGGTCACCGTGCCGTTTTCATCCGTTTCCAGCATCAGGGCGTCCATATTCAGATACAGGGTGACGTCCGTACTTTGCAGGCTCTTATAGACCGCGTTCACGATCGTCGTGCTGGTCTTGCCGTCGGCGGTCGCCATCAGCATATAATCGCTGTTGCCGCCCTCCGCGGAAAACACAACGCCCTGCTCTGCCAGCCAGTCGATGGTCTCGCCGGAGGCCTCGCACAGTGCGTTCACCAGCGCTTCGCGCGCGTCCTCATTGTTCAGCTGCTGTTCGATGAAACCTTCCACCGTCACCTCTACGCCCAGATCCGCCTGTACCTGCGAACCGGCCGCATTGATGCCCATGGTGGCGCACAGCGTATTGCCGCCCACCATGCCGGACTTCTCCAGCAAAATAACGGAGGCTCCCTCGTTGGCCGCGGCGGTGGCAGCCATCAGGCCCGCGCCGCCTGCGCCGACTACGATCACATCCGCCTGTGTCACGCCGATCTCCGCAGCGGCGGATTCCACCGCGACCTGCTTCAGTGCCTCTGCGTCGCCGCCCGCCTGCTTTACACAGTCCTCCAGCGCCGCCATGTAAGCGTCACAGCTCAGTGTCGCGCCAGCGATCGTATCCACCTGCAGGGACTGGCTGTGCAGGATGCTTTCGGTCAGGGTATCCATCGCGGTTCCCCCGATGGTTTCCGTCTCTTGGCTTTCTACGGCAATGCTCAGGATCTCATCCGCAGAAAATTCTACGGTCAGCATCACGTCCCCGTTGCGTCCGGGCGCGGCGGCGGTATAGGTTCCTGCCGTAAAAATGCCGACTGCGGCCGCTTCGCTGCTGCCTGCCGTCGAAGAGCTGCCGGTGCAGCTGCATACGGACAACGCCAGCGCGGCGCTCAGCAGCAGAGCCGCGCCCTTTTTGAATAGCCTTTCCATTCTTCATTTCCTTTCTGTCGATCCGTTTTTCCGCCGTATGCGGCGGACCCGATACAGCTTTATTGTAATGGAAACCGACGACGATAGGAATGAATTCTTCTTTTCACTCGTGTGAACCAAACGTTCACACTGGGCTGTGCTCCACCTGCCGCTGAAGCTCCGGCCGGCATTCTTCCACACATTCCAGAAACCGCTGCAGCGCGGGGGAGGGAATGTCCCGGTAGATCAAACCGATCTCTTTGGGAGGCATTTCCAGCGGTACCGCCGCGATGCCCCGCAGCTCCCGCGCAAAATAGGCCGTGATGTAATAGATCCCGTGGGAAAGGCTGGTATTCATGATCTGCTCCATCAGCGTCCCCCTTGGCATGGGACCCGCTTCCTGCACATTGACCGAAACGCCCTTCAGATATTCCAGCAGCTCCTTCCGGCGATGGAGGGAATCCACCGTGACGGTATAGCCTTCCAAATCCGCCGCCGTGAGGCTCTTGCGTTTTGCCAGCGGATGGCTGGGCAGCATCAGGCAAATGTGGGGCAGCTGCACCACCGGCCTGTAAAACAGCCCGGCCTCCTTCATGTCCGGTTCGTACAGCACGCGGGCACATTCGGCAAGGTCCAGCTCGCCTTGGCGCAGCCGTTCCAGCACCCGGCCCTCCGGCAGAATCTCCACCTGTTCCTCCGGCCAGCGGGCCGAAAAAAGCGCCAGCGGTTTTTCCAGCATCATCTGGGGGTGGCTGGGCACGCTGATGCGCAGGGCATGCCGCCGCCCGGCTGCCTCCCGTGTCTGTACACGGAGCCGCTGTATCTGCTCCAGCAGCTGCTTTGTCCCGGCATAGAACACGGCCCCGGCCTCCGTCAGCTGCACGCCCTGCGGGCTGCGCACCAGCAGCGGGACGCCGATCTCTTTTTCCAGCGCCTCGATCTGCTTGCGCATCGCTTGTTTCGTGATATACAGCTTCTGTTCTGCACGGGAAAAGCTGCCCTCCTCCGCAACCACCAGAAAACTGTTCAACTGGTCGTCCCTCATCCGCTCGCACCCCTTTCACGAATCCTTCCTTGGTTCTATGCGCGCGGCGGCCCGCACCGGAGCCTTCCCCCGTGCGAGCCGCCGCACCCTCTTTCTGTTTTACAGCTTCTCGAACACAAGGAACCGGAACGCAATATCGGTCGTCAGGCCCTCCAGCGCAGCCAGCCGTTCGGCGCCGCCGCGCGGGGTCTTCCAGTAATAGGGCGTCATGGCGAACAGCGCGCCCAGCTGGCCTCGCGGTATCGTGATGCGCCCAGCCTCCTCGCGCCGGGCCAGCGGGCGCAGGCCCTCGTAGGCGATATCTTGAACGGGGTTTTTGTAGGGCGTGTCGTACAGCACTGCCTTCATCCCGTAGAGGTGTTCCGGGCCGGGCACGGCATAGATCAGCCGTCCGCCGGGGCGCAGCACCCGCAAAAATTCCTCCTGCGCAAAGGGGCTGAAGATGTTGACCACCACGTCCGCCCAACTGTCGCGCACCGGCTGGTGGAAGCTGGACGCCACCGCATACTGCGCGGCGGGCAGCGCCTTGGCCGCCAGGCGCACCGCCGGCTTGGCGATGTCGAACCCGGCCAGCGCCAGCGGCCGGCCCGCCTGCGCAAAGGCCTGGGCGATGCACCGGTCGTACCAGCCCTCGCCGCAGCCCGCGTCCAGCAGGCGCAGCGGCCGGCCCGGGGCCGGCGCGCCATATTGCAGGCACAGCTCACCCAACGCCTGCCCAAAGATGCCATAATAGCCCGCGTTCAGAAACTCCCGCCGGGCGGCCACCATCTCTTTGCTGTCGCCGGGGGCCCTGGTACGCATAGCCTGCACGGGCAGCAGGTGCCAGTAGCCCTCTCTGGCGCGGTCAAAGCTGTGGCCACGGGCGCACCGCAGGGCCGCTTCGCCCTCCAGCGCCCCGCCGCACAGCGGGCAGCGCCAGGGACTTTCGCTTTGCCCGGTCATTCCTCGCTGTGATCCTCGATCGGAGCGGTCGCGCCTCCGTGGGCCGCCATATACTCCTCAAAGCTGGAGAATTTCTGCTGCGGCGGCCGGCGGGAGATCAGCACTAAGCCGGGGTCATCCTCACGGGCGGCGGCCGCCGTGCTGCGGCTGCGCGCCGGGCGTTGGGCCTTGAAGGCAGCCTGCGCAGCCTTGGACGCCGTGCGGGCTTCCGGCTGGGCGGCCTGCTCCGTGCGCGGCGTACTGCGGCCGCCGCCCTGGCGCATGGACGCGCTGCCGCGCTCCTTGCCGTTCTGGCTGCGGGCAGCGGCCGGCTGGGCCGGGGCGTTGTTCTGGCCGTCGCGGGCAGGGACGGCCGGCTTTTGCACCGGCTGGGCCTGCCGGCCCGCGTTCTTCTGGGGCTTTGCGCTGCGGCCGGCCGGGCTGTTCAGCGCGGGCACGCTCTCCGGTGCGGTCAAAAAGTGGGGGTCAAATTTCGGCTGTGCGCTGCCGGGGCGCTGGCCCTTGGCGGGGCGCTGGCTCTTCTGCTCCTGGCCGGCGTCCCGGCGGCTGCGACGGCCGCGGCGGCCTTCGCCGTTTTCGGCCGGGCGCACCGCGCGCTTTTCCTTGTCTTCCATGGTGTTCTCCTCTTTCTTTACTTGCCGCACAGCTTGCGCCGGGGCGGCAGCCGGCTCTATCCTTTTTGATGCAGGCCCATTGTCCCACGGGTGGCCCGTGACCACCGGGATCCGTTTGCGGTTCAGCTTTTCGATGCCTGCAAGGTATTCCTGCTCCTCCGGCGCGCAGAAGCTCACCGCCGTGCCGTCCGCGCCCGCGCGGGCCGTGCGGCCGATGCGGTGCACATAGGTCTCCGGCACCTCCGGCAGGTCGTAGTTAAACACATGCGAAAGCTCGCTGATGTCGATGCCGCGCGCGGCGATATCGGTCGCCACCAGCACCCTGGTCTTGCCGGCCTTGAAGCCCTCCAGCGCGGCCACGCGGGCACTCTGGCTCTTGTTGCCGTGGATGGCCGCAGCGGGGATACCCTCGCGCACCAGGTCGCGGGCGATCTTGTCCGCGCCGTGCTTGGTGCGGCTGAACACCAGCGCGTTCTGCACGGGCGGCTCCAGGTTGCGGATGAGCCAGGGCAACAGCTGGCGCTTGTCGGCCTTGCTCACAAAATAGAGGCTCTGCTCGATGCGCTCCACCGTGCTGGACACCGGATCCACCTTCACAAATGCCGGCTGGCGCAGGATGCTGCCGGCCAGCTGCTCGATCTCGGCGGGCATGGTGGCGCTGAACATCAGATTCTGCCGCTTGGGCGGCAGCTTGGCGATCACCTTTTTCACGTCGTGGACGAAGCCCATATCCAGCATCCGGTCGGCCTCATCCAGCACAAAGATCTCAATATAGCTCAGATCCACCAGCCCCTGCCCGATCAGGTCGTTGAGCCGGCCAGGGCAGGCCACCAGGATCTCCACGCCGCGGTGCAGCGCCTCCACCTGGGGCGCCTGGCCCACGCCGCCAAAGATCACGGTATTGCGCAGCGGCAGATACTTGCCGTAGGCGTCAAAGCTCTCGCCGATCTGCAAGGCCAGCTCCCGCGTGGGGGTCAGGATCAGCGCGCGCACCGCGCCCTTTTTGCGCGGGGGCGCCGCGGCAAGCCGGTCCAGCATGGGCAGCGCAAAGGCTGCCGTTTTGCCGGTTCCTGTCTGGGCGCAGCCCATCAGATCCCGCCCGGCCAGCACCGGCGGGATGGCCCCCGCCTGAATGGGCGAGGGGGTCTCATAGCCTGCCTCGGCCACGGCGCGCAGCAGCGGCTTGGACAGCTTCAGTTCTTCAAAAGTCATTGGTCTCCTGTATTCTTGCTATGCCGCATTTTCTCAGGCCCTGCGTGCAAGGGATGCACGGGGCCGGCGGCTGCTCAATCCTTTCTGTTTTATGCCGGGTCACTTCAAGATCCGGCGGCACTCGATATAATACCGCTTATCTTCGGCATGTCCCATGCTGAAGGTCTTGCGCGGCAGCACGCCGCCCATCACGACCCCGCGGAACAGGTCGCTCTTATCAAACGGGGGCAGCAGCAGGCCCACTGCGCCCTTTGCGCACAAAGCGCGCACCGCCGGCTCGTCGTGGACGTAGTCCACCGAGGCCTCGGGGTGGTTCTCCAGATAGTATTCCACAAATTCTTCGATCGTACCAACGGCCAGCGGGGCGGTCGGGCTCTCGAAGCTGAGGGTGTTTTCCCAGTTGGGGCCCAGCATGGTGATATACTGCTCATCCTGCGCGCCAAACCGCACGCCGGCCATGTTTTCCTCGCTCCAACGCATCAGCCACAGCAGCACCGACTCCACACTGGTGTTGAACAGCACCCGGTGGATGGGCTCGATCTCGATGGCCGGGGAATGTACGTTGCACACCTCTGCCAGGCACCAGCGCGCCGGATGGCACGCGGCCTGCTCAGGGGTGAGGGTCTGTTTCAGTTCCTCCCACCAGGCCTTGGCCGTGGCCAGCGAGTGGTTGCCGTCGCCCACGGCCAGCGTCATGGGAAGGGAACCGGCCACGGCGGGATATTTTGCGTCAAACGCCTCCTGACTACCCAGCGTGGCCAGCGCGGCCTCCACCTGCGCCACCAGAACCTCGTCCTCCACGGCCCAGCCTGTGATATGGCCGCCGCCCAGCATCAGATCGCCGTCGTACACGCGGCGCAGCTCCGCCTTGTGCGCGGCCACCGGCTCGACCAGGGTGCAGCCGGGGTCGTCCGCCAGCATCATCACATGGGGCGTTTCCAGCAGCGCGCCGCGGCGCACCTTCAGCCGCGGGGGGATGCGTTCCTCCACGGTGTTTTCGCTGGGGCGGATGGCGGGCAGGCGGCCGCGGCGGTAGCTGTAGGCCTCCAGATCCACAACGCCCACCAGGCCCTGGCGCACCCGGCCGCTGCGCTCGGTGCGCTCAACGTAAATAAAGCCGTCCACCGCGCGCGTCAGCACATCCTGCCCGTAGCGCTCCATGGCCGCATGGATGCCCTTGATGCGTGCGTCCACGTCCGGGTCCTCCAGATATACCTCCGGCAGGATGATTTCCAGCGCGCTGGGGCTGCCGGCAGCGGTGTCCGCCGCCTTCTGCCAATAGTTCCGATCGCTCGTGAACTGGTCGCAGGCCACGCAGCCCCACTGCTCCAGCGGGATATCCTCTTTTGGCAGAAGGATATGCGCCGGCATAAAACATGTGTGTTCCATCATCGTTGATTGATCCTCGTTTTTGTTTGTTTCCCACCGGCCGCACCGCCGGTGTGCTTTCCTTTTTTCAGCGCAGCTGTGCGCCCGTGCTGTCCCGCACGGCCACATAGGCCGCGCCCAGGTCCTTCATGCGCTGCACAAGCTCCTCCACAGCGCCGTCGTCCACCGTTTCCCCGTCCGGCAGGCGGATCATCAGATTCTCCAACCCCAGCTCCGGCGGCAACGCGCCGGTGGTGCTGTCCGCGCTCTGGCAGCTGGCCAGCGGGTACTCATACCACAGCGTCACCGTCTGCCCAAAACGCTGCTGCCAGGCCGCAATGTCCGCCGCCAGCTGGCCCGCGCGGGATACGCCTCCCGTGCTGCCAAAGTCCTGCTTGGAGCTCACCGCCGCCGGGAACTGTACGTTGCCCAGCACCACCTGCTCAAAGCCCATGCCCCGCAGTTCCTCGATCAGGTCGCCGATAAACTGCACGGCCCCCGCCGAGTAGGGGTTCAGCCAGGGCTTGCCGCCCGCTGCCGCGTCGGCGGCATCCAGCCACATATAGTCCCCGCCGGAATAATGGATGCCGATGCTTCGATCCGTATAGGCGGCCACCGGGTCCCGGAAGGCGGCCAGCCAGGCCACCGGCGTAACGCCCGCCTCGCGGAAGGCCGCAGCAAGCAGGGCCGGGTCCACGGTCGTGGCCGCGATGCTGCCGGCCGCCGGCGCCACCGCCGAGTCATAGTAGACATAGCCGGAGGTATCCTTGAGGGTGATGAGCGCATAAGCCACGCCCTGCTCGTGCAGAGACTGGGCCGCCGCGCGGGCCGCCTCCTCGCTGCCCAGGGCGGACAGGCTCACCGAAGCCCAGCCGCCCTCCCGGATGGCCGTGCCCGGCTCCAGGGTAGCCTCCGGCGTGGGGGTGGCGGTGGGGGTAGGCGTGGGCGTCGGGGCCGCTTCCGGCTCGGAGGTCGCCTGTGAGGACACCGCCTGCGGCGGGGCCGAAAGATCCCGATCCCGCACAACAGTATACCAGGTATGGGTCGCCCAGTCCAGCACATAGGGCGCAGCCAGCCAGGCCAGGCCCAGCACCGCCGCTACCAGCACCACCATGACGATGCCCTTTTTCGTCCGCTGCTGTTTTGTGTAAAAGCTGCGGTGGTAATGCTTTACCCGCTGCCGTTTCCGTCTTGCCATCAGTAGCTCCCCTTCCTGTACTCACCTCAAAGGATGACCGAATGCCCCGTAAACCCGTAGATCGCCAGCGCCAGCACACCGATATAAATCAGCGTAATGGGCAGCCCGCGGAACGCCGCCGGGATGGCCCGGCTGCGCAGGCGGCGCTGCGCCTCGGTCACCAGCATAACGGCCAGGATATATCCCAGCCCGCTGCCCAGACCAAAGCCCGCCGACTGTGCCAGCGTAAAGCTCTGGGTCTGGGCCACGAGCACCGTGCCCAGCACGCCGCTGTTCAGCGCAGCCACCGGCAGGATGCGCAGCAGGTGCTCCCGCCAGGGGATGGCCTTCCATTGCAGTACCAGCCATTCCACACCGCACACCGCGCACACGCACAGGATGAACACCAGCGGCCGCACCGCAGCGCGGAAGGACAGCGGCATGACCAGCCGGCCCGCGTACCAGGCCAGCGGGGCTACCAGCACCTGCGTAACGCACAGCAGCAGGCCAAACAGCCAGCTGCTGGTCTTGCTGTCCCCCACCAGCTGCACCAGACGGGACACGCCCAGCGCGCGGGAGAAGATGGCGTTCTGGGCAAACACCGCCAGAACGGCATAGGTAAAAAAGGTCATTGCCACATCTAAAACCGGCTTCATCCCATCGGCCCGCCTTCCTCATCCAAATGGTTTGCGATCGTCTGGTTGCGCGCCTCGGTCACGATGAACTGCTTATACCGCCGCACGCATGCACGCCAGCCGGCGCACAGCACGCCCAGCAGGATAAACCCGCCCGCCGGCATGGACGCCATGGGCAGCACCGCGCCGCGGCCCACAGGTACGCCGAACACCGTGCCCGCCGCCAGCAGCTCCCGCAGGCAGCCCAATACCAGCAGCACCAGCACATACCCGCCCGTGACGCGCACGCCCTTGGAGAGCGCCTTGCGCACCGTCTCGGGCTGGCTGCCAAAGCGGTAGATGATAAGCGGCTCCACGCACAGCATGGGCAGATAGATGCCCAGCGACAGCAGGCTCGTGCCAAACCAGCGGCTGAGCAGCTGGTACACCGCGATATACACCACGCCGGCCGTGGCCGTGTAGCCCATGCCGCGCAGCAGCAGGCTATGCACCCGCCGCAGCAGCAGGCTGCTCAGCACGCGGGTGGGCGTGAGCAGCAGCACGACCGCCGCCGCCAGGATCACGGCGTTTTTGCCGCTGGTCGCCATGACCACCAGCGGCGCCAGACCCATTCCCAGCGTGACGACCGGGTTGTTCATAAACACGCGGTCGTGGTGGGCAAACCGTTCCGGGTTCTTGAGCAATATTTCGGCTTTGCGCTGATTCATACGGCCGTCCCCCCTTCCGGTCCGCCTGCGGCGCGCCGGTGCGCCCGCAGCTTATACAGCTGTTCCACCACACGGTCCAGCCAGCCGGACACGCTGTTGACCAGCAGCAGCGCGAAGCACACGCCGGTCTCATATACGCCAAAGTAGCGGAACGCCATGGACACAGCGCCCACCAGGATGCCGTACAGAGAGCGGCCCAGCCGGGTGCGGGGGCAGGTATACGGCTCGTTGAGCAGGAACACCGCGCTGTACAGCATGGCGCCGGACATCAGCTCAAACTTTACCACGTTCAGCCGTTCGGCCACGCTTTCGCCGATGGCCACGTCCACCAGATCCGCCTGGCGGGGAAACAGGAACGCGATCACCGCGCAGGTCACCACAAAGCTGACCGCCGCGCTGCAGTTGATATCGCCGTGCACCAGCAAAAACAGCGCGCAGGCCAGGATGATGAGCGCCGCGCTGGTGCCCATCGGGGCAGCAAACTCGCCCAGAACCAGCGAAAATGTGCTGATATTGGGCAGCCCGCCGTGGCGCAGCGTATTGGAAATGCCATTCACCACCGGCACACCGGAGGCATCCCCCAGCGGCAGCATGGTATAGGGCTGCGGGTAGCGGAACACCTGCTCGGGCCAGGACACCGCCGCCACCACATAGCCGACGGCCGCCGGGTGGAACGGATAGCTGCCGTAGCCGCCAAAGGCCTCCTTGCCCACCAGTACGCCCGCCAGCACCGCGATCACCAGCACATACCAGCTCACCGTGGCAGGCAGCAAAAGCGCGATCACCAGCGCAAAGCTCTCATTGGAAAAATCCTGCGGGACATAGCGGCGGCGGCGCAGCACCGCCACCAGCCGGTCGCACAGGTTGCCGGTGAGCAGCGCCACCAGGCACAGCAGCACCGGGCGCAGGCCGTACAGGTACGCCGCAAAAAACAGCAGCGGCACCGTCATCTCGCAGATATGCTTATAATATTGGCCGTTTTCCGGCAAAGCCGGGGCCTGTTTTGCCTGTTCGTTCTGTTTCATAGGCAGCTCCTTTTAAAGTGCAGCCAGCGCGCGCACGGCTGCCGCCGGGTCGGCCGCGCCAAACACCGCGCTGCCCGCCACCAGGATATCCGCGCCGGCCTCCACGCAAAGCGGCGCCGTGGACGCATCCACACCGCCGTCCACCTCCAACTGGAACGCAAGGCCGCGGCGGCCGCGCTCGCGCGCCAAAAAGCGCAGCTTCTCCAAGGCGGACGGCATAAACCGCTGCCCGCCGAAGCCCGGCTCCACGCTCATCACCAGCACCAGATCCAGCTGATCCAGCCAGGGCAGCAGCGCTTCGGCCGGGGTGGCCGGCTTGATGGTCAGGCCCGTTTTGCAGCCCAGCGCGCGGATGGCCTCCAGCGTCCGGCCGGGGTCGTCCTCCGCTTCCAGATGGAAGTTGATCAGCGTAGCCCCCGCCTTGGCAAAGGGCTCCGCATAGGCCAGCGGGTGGCTGATCATCAGGTGTACATCATAAAAAGCCTCCGGCAGGCCCTTGTGCAGGCTTTTGAGCACCGGCACGCCGAAGCTGATATTCGGCACGAAATGCCCGTCCATCACATCATAGTGCAGCATCTGCACCCCCGCGTCCAGCACGCGCCGGCACTCCGCGCCGAGGTTGCAGAAGTCGGCGGAAAGGATCGAAGGACTTACGATCGTCATGGTTTTTCTACACTCCATTTTCTTTTCCGTGAGCCAACAGAATGGCTAGTGTATAGTTTACATGAAAACCATGCAAAAATCAAACCCGGTGCGGCGTTTTTCACGGAAATGACGCAAAAAAGGCCAAACCGTCCCGGGTGAAGCGGCCCAAAAGCCGCCGCCCGGGCAGTGTGGCCTATGGATTTTACGGGTCGATGGTGATCGGTTCCTCCGCGCCAAGGCGGCCCGTCTCGTCGGGGATGCGCAGCAGGCTGTTCGGGTTGGGCGGCTGCACCGGCAGCGTAAACACGAACCGGCACCACTCGCCCTGCTCGCTCTCCACGCGGATCTGCCCGCCGGACAAATTGACCAGCACCTTGCAGATATGCAGGCCCAGTCCGGCGCCGCGCGCATTGAGCCCGCGGGACTGATCCTCCTTATAGAACCGTTCAAACACAAAGGGGAGCGCCTCGGGGCTGATGCCCTGGCCGGAGTTCCAGATGGCGATCTCCGCCTCCGGGCCCAGCTTCTCCACCGAGAAGCGGATGGTGCCGCCCTCGGGCGTAAACTTGATGGCGTTGTCCAGCAGGTTATACACCACCTGGTGCACAAGGTCCGGGTCGGCATAGACGAGGAACTTGTCCATCGTGAGGCCCTCCAGCTCGATCTTGCCGTCGTTGATGCGCTGCTCGGCCGAGAGCGCCACGCCGGTGACGGTCTCCCAGATATTGAACATCCGGGCGTTGACCCGGTACTCGCCGGATTCCAGCTTGGAGAGATCCAGCATATTCTGCACCAGCCGCGCCAGACGGCCCGCCTCCTGCGAGACCAGCTGCAAATAGTGGGTTTGCAGCTCGGGCGGGATGGTACCGTCCAGCATACCGTCCACAAAGCCCTTGATCGTGGTCATGGGGGTGCGCAGCTCATGGGCGATGTTGCCCATAAACTGCGCGCGGGAGTTGTCGATTTCCTGTAAATTGGCCGCCATGGTATTAAAGGTGCGTGCCAGATCGGCCACCTCGCCGTCGCCCTCCACGTCCTTCACGCGCACCGAGAAATCGCCGCCGCCAAACTTCTGCGCGGCCTCGCTGATGCTGTGCAGCGGCCCGGTGAGCCGGCGCATCAGCACCACGGTCATCAGGCAGGCGCACAGCAACATCACACAGGCCGAAAGCAAAAAGTTGGAGATCAGCCGCCCCGCGAAGGCGGACAGCGCCGCTCCCGGCGAACAGACGAACAGGTAGCCATACGGCTGCCCGCCCTGCGCATAAAGCGGCCGGGCAGACACATAGCACCGCTCGGCCAGCATCCCACCCAGCTTGCTGTAGCTGTGGTACGGCGCAGCGGCCTGCGCCGCAGCCTCCCCGAGCACATCCTCCGGCACCGCCGTGCCGTTGTGCAGCGCCTCATTGGAGGTGAGCAGCACCTGCCCGCTCGGATCGGTAAAAAAGATGTTCACATTCGCGCTCTGCCCGATGAGGGAGATTCTGGAGAGCATTGCCTCCCGTTCCTCCCCGTCCAGCTCCTGGGCGGCCTCGACCAGGTAGCCGGCGGCCCGCTCGGTCACCTCGCCCACCTCATCCAGCGTGGAGTACCGCTCGTCCGCAAAAAAGCGGCAGAACAGCACCAGCTCCGAGCAGCCCATCACCACCACGCCCAGTATCAGCAGCGTGGCCACGATGGAGAAAAACGCCACCGAAATGCTTTTGCGCATTACGAACGCACCTCAAACTTATAGCCCACGCCCCACACGGTCTTGAGCTCCCATTTATCAGACGCACCGGCCAGCTTTTCGCGCAGGCGCTTGACATGCACATCGATGGTGCGGGAGTCGCCGTAGTATTCAAAGCCCCACACCTCGTCCAGCAGTTGGTCGCGGGTATACACCCGGTTGGGGTGGGAGGCCAGGCAGTTGAGCAGCTCCAGCTCCTTGGGCGGAGCCTCCACCACGTTGCCCTTGACGCGCAGCTCGTAGCTGTTCATATCCAGGCGCAGGTTATCGAACTCGATCACACCCTCGGTGGAGGCGCCCGTGCCCGTGCAGCGGCGCAGCACCGCCTTGATGCGCGCCACAACCTCCTTACTGTCGAAGGGCTTGACCACATAGTCATCCGCACCCAGCTCCAGGCCCAGTACCTTGTCAAAGGTCTCGCCCTTGGCAGTGAGCATGATCACGGGCGTATCGCCCAGCTTGCGCAGGCGGCGGCAGGTTTCCCAGCCGTCCAGTTTGGGCATCATCACGTCCAGCAGCACCATATCCGGCTTTTCAGCGCTGTACAGCTCCAGCGCCTGTTCGCCGTCGCCAGCGAGCACCACCGTATAGCCTTCCTTGATGAGGTACAGCCGAAGCAGCTCGCGGATATTCTGATCGTCGTCCACGACGAGTATCTTTTCATTCGCCATTTTCATTTCCTCCTCTTGGCCGGCACGCGGGGCCGCGCACCGGCAGGCATATTGCTCCTCTTATATTATACGGAAGAGTTATGACAAAATAAAGAACGTTCTG
>CAZYAX010000012.1:0-13384 GCA_964646195.1 uncultured Faecalibacterium sp.
TTGCTTGAGCTTGCGCGCCGGGTTCACAGGCAGGCCGGCCCGTTCAAGACGATCCCGCCAAACCGGGCGGCCCAGCCGCTGCCGATGGCATATACGCCCAGCATGCTGCCTGTAAAGCGCTTGCCAAAACCCACGCCCTCGTCGCTCAAAAACTCTGCGCGGGGCAGTTCGGCAAAGCAGATCCATCCGCCCTCCCCTGCCCGGTACAAAAACCGCCGGGCCAGGCCCTCGGCCTCCATGCGCAGCTCGATGCTGCCGGGCAGGGCCAGGCCCTCCATGCGCCGCACCGTGCGCTCCGGCTGTGCGCTGTCCCGCACGGCCAGCTCCAGTGCGCCGCCGTCCAGGCCGAACCGGCAATAAGAGACCTCGTCGTAGTAGCCGCTGATGCCGGCCTTCTGCCCCGCGGCGGGCAGCGTTTCCAGCCGCACCGAGAAGCCGCATGCCAACCGGGTCTGCCGCGTAAACAGCCCGGCCCGGCTGGCGGTGTCGTCCAGTCCGCGCGGGTCCGCCCCCAGGGTCAGAACCGCGCCGTCCCACGCCGCCTGCGCCGGCCCCCGCTGGGACACCCACAGGGTATTTGGCGCGGCGGGGTCCATGCTGGGCGCTTTGGAGGTAAAGGCGGGCAGGTCCGGCTTTTTTTGCAGCGCGGAGGGGCCTTTGAGCCCGTTCACGATGGGCCAGCCATCGGCGGTCCACTGCACAGGGTCCAGCGCTGTCTCCCGGCCCAGCGGCGAAAAGCCGTCCACCGGGCGGGCGCACAGATACACCGCGTACCAGTCCCCGTTCTGGGTCTGCACCAGGTCTCCGTGGCCGGATTTCTGGATGGGCGCACCGGGGTCGAACTGGTGCAGCACCGGGTCGTAGGGGCAGGCCGTATAGGGGCCGTCCAGCGTGCGGCTGCGCCCCACGCTGATCTGGTGGCTCAGGCCCGTGCCCCCCTCGGCCAGGATCAGATAATACCAGCCGTCCTTTTTAAACAGGTGCGGCCCTTCGCTGGTTCGCTTGGTATCGCCATACCACAAAAGCCGCGCGGGTCCCACCGCCGTGCGGGCATCGTCCGAGAGAGGCAGCAGCCGCGCGCCACGGTTCAGCACCATATACCGCTTGCCGTCGTCATCCACAAAAAGGGATGGATCGATGCCGTTTTCTTCAATGACAGCAGGCGGGTCATACGGGCCCTCGGGCCGGGCCGCGCTGGTGACCACCTGCGCCCGCGGGCGGGGATGATCGTCGTTGCGGCGCAGGGTGACCGTGACATAAAAGCGCCCTTTGTGGTAGGAGATATCCGGGGCCCAGTAGCCGTGGCCACTCTCCAGCCCTGCCAGCATGGCGGCGTTTTCCTCGGTAAACACATGGCCGATGGGTTCCCAGTGGATCAAATCGCGGGAGTGGGAGACGGGCAGCGCCGGGAACCAGGTGAACGAGGAGTTGACCATGTAGTAGTCCTCCCCCACTCGGACGATGGACGGGTCCGGCCGGAAGCCGGGCAGCACCGGGTTTTGGTACAGTCCCTCCCACGGCGCGCCCACCACCCCGGCAAAGTAGGCTTCGCCCGCCGCGTTGCCCGCCTCGTGGGCAATGGAATACGGCGTGCGCCCCATATGGTCGGATTTCAGCGGGTCACAGCCCACCTGCTCTACCAGATAGCGCAGCAGCTCCGGACCGCCCTGTTTGGCGGCATAGTGCAGCAGGCCCGCCCTGTTTTGATCGGGTATATGCAGCTTGGCAAGGCTGTCCTCCACCATCCAGCGGCACAGTTCAAAATCGCCCGTGCGCATCGCGTACAAAACAGCCGGTGTGCCCGCATCGTCCTGCGCGTTCACGGCCTTGGGGTGGGAGGCCAGATAGGCCTGCACGCCCGCCAGATCCGCACGCGCAAGCAGGTCAAAAAATTCCCGGTCCTTCATTCCGCATCCCCCTTTTCAAAATGCACATAGCGGAACACGCCCGCCCCGCCGGACGCTGTGCCGTCGGTATTGCGGGCAAAAAGCGCCGGCTTTGCGCCGGACCAGGCGGATTTGTCCGCAGGGAGGCTGCCGCCCAGCTTGCGCCAGGCCCCATCGTCAAAATAGCTGTACTCCACCTGCCCGCCCCGGATAAAATGCAGTCGGAGCCGCACGGTGTCAGCCTGCCACGGCGCGGCGGCGCACACGGCCTCCTGCGCCACGCCCTCGGCGGTGCATTCTGTCACCTCGCCCTGGTACAGGCGCAGCTCGTAATAAGCCTGACCTGCCCGGCACAGCGCCAGCGCCGAGTAGTGGTGGCCCATCACGGCGATGCCCGCCTCGTCGTGCAGAGCGCCGTCCTCCAGCGTGAGAGAGGTCTCCATCGTAAACGCCCAGGCCTGCGGCAGCTGGGTGAGCACGTTGGGCATATACCACAGCAGCGGTTCCCTGCCCTCCGGCGGGCAGATGTTCAGGCGCAGGCCGCCGTCCAGCCGGTACCAGGCCGGGTTGGGATTTGCCTGCCACTGCCACTGGATGCCCAGCGCCCCGCCGCGGAACTCATCGTCCGCATCCAACCGGAAGCCTTCGGCGCATTCCGGCAAAGGCAAGCGCCAGCCGGCCACCGGCTCGCCGATGTTGTCGCCGTTTTGCTCCTGCCCGATAAAGGGCCAGCCGTCCACCCAGCACATGGGCTGGAGGTGCAAAATGCGCCCGTAGACGCCCGCGTCCTGGAAGTGGAAGAACCAATCCCGCCCGTCCGGCGTATCCACCCATGCGCCCTGGTGCGGGCCGTTGATATCCGTGTTGCCCTGGTGCAGCACGATGCGCGGCTCATAGGGGCCGAGGGGGTTTTGAGCCCGCAGCGCCACCTGCCAGCCGGTGGCCACGCCTCCTGCCGGGGCAAAAATGTAGTACCAGCCGTTGCGCTTGTACATTTTGGGGCCTTCCATCGTGGCGTGGAGCAGCTCGTTTTGGTAGATCAGCGTCCCTTCGTCCAGCAGGCGGCTCGCATCCGGGGCCATGCGGCACACGTCGATGCGGTGCTTGATGCCGCAGCGGCTGTTGGCGTAGGCGTGGGCCATGTAGGCCTGGCCGTCGTCGTCCCAGAAGGGGCAGGGGTCGATCCAGCCCGCACCCTCGTACAGGCAGTGCAGCTCGCTCCACGGGCCGGCCGGGTCCCTGGCCGTGGTGACAAAAATGCCCTCGTCCGGCAGCGGGATAAACACATAGTAAAGTCCGTCGTGGCAGCGGATGGCCGGGGCCCAGGTGCCGCAGCCATGGGCCGGGCGGGCATAGCGCGCAAAGGGCAGCCTTTGCACGCACCAGGCGATCTGCCGCCAATGGATCAGATCCCGGCTGTGCAGCACCGGCACGCCGGGCAGGTAGGTAAAGCTGGACGCGACCATGTAATAGTCGCCGCCCACCCGGATCACGTCCGGATCGCTGTAATCCATCACCAGCACCGGGTTTTGGTAGCTGCCGTCCGGCAAAACGCAGTTGTAAAGTTGGCTCATCCCACATCCTCCTGTCTCAGATCCTGCACGGTCCCGTCCGCATCCAACGCCGGGCCGTCCACACCCAGTACCCGTACATTGCGCAGCACTGCGCCCTGTACATTACGCAAAATCAGCCCGCGGGCGCGCATGGGCGCAAGGCCGCCCATCATGGCGGGCGCCTGCGGCGCGGCCTGCGCCGCCATGCGGATGGTGCAGTCGGTCATCTGTACGCCCCTGATGGGGCTTTCGGCCAGGCCGTAGAAAAAGCCCGCCGAGGCCGCTGCGTCCGTCACCATGACGTTGCGCACGGTGATATTGCGGTACGCCGGGGTGCCGCCGTCGATGGGATAAGGTGTTTTTTCCCATACCCAGCGGTCCTTTTCCTCGGTACCGCAGCTGTAATACATATTGAACACAAACGGGCAGAACACGCGCTCCATGATGAGGTTGTCCAGCGTGAGGTTTTCCACCGTACCGCCCCGGCGGCGGCGCGTTTTGACGCGCAGGCCGCGGTCGGTGCCGGTAAACACGCAGTTGCTCACGGCCACGTTGCGCACGCCGCCGCTCATCTCGCTGCCAATCACGATGCCGCCGTGCCCGTGTATCAGGCAGCAGTTGGCAATGACGATATTTTCGCAGGGAGCGGGCGCTTCGGTGTCCTCGGTGCCGGACTTGAGGGTGATGCAGTCGTCGCCCACGTCCACGCAGCAATTGGAGATGCGCACATTGCGGCAGCTCTCAGGGTTGATGCCGTCGGTGTTGGGTGCATCGTAGGGGTTGCGGATCGAAACGCCCTCGATGCGCACATCGGTGCAGCGCAGCGGATGCACCGTCCACGCGGGGCTGTTTTGCAGCCGGATGTCCCGCAGCAAAAGGCGGGTGCAGTCCTCAAAGTGCAAAAGATAGGGCCTGCCGTTGAGCAGCGTTTTTTCCCGCGTCTTTTGCCACCAGGCGCTCCCCTGGCCGTCCAGCACGCCGAAGCCGGTGATGGATACGTTTTCGGCCTCGTAGGCGCTGACGCAAGGGCTGGGCCGCTTGGCCAGCTTGCCCTCATAGAGGCATTTGCGCAGGGGGTAGGCTTCTTCCTGATCCAGAAAGCGGAGCACGGCCCCGGCTTCGAGGTGCAGCTCCATGTTGGAATACAGCCGGATGGGGCCTGTGGGGTAGATCCCCGCCGGCACTACCAGCCGCCCGCCGCCGGCGGCCCGCAGCGCATCGATGGCCCGCTTAAAGGCCTCGGTCCAGCTGCCGCCGCATACGCCGGAGGAGAAATCGGTCAGATATGCTTGCATAAAAGCTCCTTTGTTGATTTGTGTCCTGTTTGTTCCGGCCGCGAGGCGGGCAGTCCCAGTATACTGCGCGAGGCGGGCGGCCGGCCTCAGTATATCGCGCGCCGTGCGCGCCCGGGTCTGCAAAGTTTACCGCCCGCCGCCATGCGTTACTTTTCAAAGCGGCTGGGCCTCCCCTGAAACAAAGTGCGAAAGGCAAGGGGCAGGGCTTTTGACCCCCGCCCCTTGCCCCTCATGATAAGGAAGGAGAAAAATAGTTTGCTTCGTCAGCTGTTCATCTGCTCCAGCGCGATGTCGATGCCCAGGCCCTCAGCGGTCGCCTTATACTGGGCGATGCCTTCTTCGGGGCTCATCTGACCCATGACCACCTTGGAGATGATGCCCTCGCGGGCGGTGGTCAGGTCGGAGGCGATCATGGTGCGCTGCTCCGACACCGGGAACACTCTCAGGTTCTCACTGTACTTGTTGGCGATCTCCAGCGAATCGGTTATCGCCGGGTCGAGATCCATGTTTTTGTCGGTAAGCTCGAGCTCGGTTACTGCCAACCAGGGCGTAATCCAGACCTTGGTGAGCGGCTCTTCCGGGTTGGACAGGCTGGGCAGCGGCACCAGCTTATCGCCCTGCTGCTCCCAGTGCAGCCCCTCGACACCGCTCTGGAACAGAACCTGTCCCTCGCCGCCGTCGTGGGCGTACTCGATGAAGTACTTGAAGATGGAGGCCACCTGCTCCTCGCTCAGCTTGTTGGAGATAACCTGCGTGGACGCGGCGCTGAAGAGGTACACGGCGCCCTGGATCGGCGGGATGGCCACGACCTCGGCCTCGGGCACATTCTGCTTGACGCGCGTGGTGAGGGTCTGGCCCCAGTTGCCGCCCCAATAATCGAACACGCCTACGGTGCCGGCGTACCACTGGTCGCGGCAGGCGGAGGTGGTGTTGGTGACGACCTCGGTATCGATCAGCTTATCCGCATAGGCCTTCTGCATGTTGCTCAGCGCGGTGAGCATATTGTCCTGCATCATGCCGTCCACCCACTTGCCGTCGATCTTGGTGTAGTCGGCAATAGCGCCCTGGTAGAACTCCGGCAGCGACTGCGCGCTCTTGAGGCCGGGGGCCGTGTAGGGCACAGTACACTCGGGGATCTCATCGCGGAAGCGGGTCAGCATCGTGATGAACTCATCGTAGGTGGTGGGGATGTCCATGCCCAGACGATCCAGCCAGTCCTTGCGCACATAGGTCACGCAGGCCGAGGGGATCTCGCGGGGGATGCCGTAGATGCGGCCGTTCAGCGTCAGCGCATCCCACAGGCCTTCGTCGATTCGGTCGTACAGGCCGGACTCATACACCAGGTCGGTCAGGTCTGCGATCGCGCCCTGAGCCGCATAGCTGCCCAGCGAATCGCCGTTCAGATCAAAGGTGTCGGGCACGGTGTTGGAGGCATAGGCCAGCTCCAGCTTGGTGTAATACTCGTTGTTGTCGATGATGTCCAGATCCAGGTCGATGCCGGTCTTTTTATCGAACTCCTCGACCCACTGATCCACACCGTTTTCCAGCTTCATGCCGTCATGTACCCACCAGGTCATGCTGGCCGGCTTCTGGGCGTTTTCATATACGGAGCCGGCCGGGGCCGACGCCGCGCCGGAAGCCGCGCCGGATGTACCGGCAGCCGTGCTGGACGAAGAGCCTCCGCCGCAGGCCGTGAGCACGGCGGCTCCCCCTGCCAGACCCAAAACCTGCATAAATGTGCGACGCGTAATTTTTTTCATTGTTCTTTTCCTCCTGAATTTTATAGCTGAAAATTTTTCTTTTCAAACTCCGGCCCCGGAGGCCTTCGTCTCCGATTCAGCCGGAGCATACGGTAAAGTTGCCGCTTTTTCGCTTATTTTTGCTGCAAAAAGCCAAGCGGATGCGGCGCCGCAGGCTTAGCCCTTGACTGCGCCCAGCGTGATGCCCTTGGTGAAGTATTTCTGCACAAAGGGGTAGATGAACAGGAACGGCAGCACCACCACCACAATGGTCGCGGATTTGAGCATCTCCTGCCCCAGCGTGATGCTGGTGCCGGACAGGCCGTCCTCCAAGATCAGGGAGCGAACCTTGACCTGGAAGTTCTGCCACTTGGGGTCGGTGATGTAGAGGATGAAGTGCATATACTCGTTCCACAGGCCCACCGCGATAAACAGACCCACCGACGCCAGCGCCGGTTTGGAGAGCGGCAGCACCACCCGCCAGAAGGTGCCAAAGGGGGTGCAGCCGTCGATCTCGGCAGCATCGAACAGATCCTTGGGCAGCCCGGCGAAGAAGCTCTTCATCAAGATGGTGTTGTAGGCCGAAACGCTGCACGGCACGATCACGGCCAGCATGTTGTTCATCAGGCCCAAATTGCGGATGGTCAGATAGGTGGGGATCAAGCCGCCGGAGAACAGCATCGTGAACAGCACCATGCGGCCGAACAGCTTGTGGCCGGGCATGTCCGTCTGGATGAGCACATACGCGCCCAGCGTGATGACGAACAGGCCGAACGCCGTGCCCACGATGGTGGTAAAGATGGACACCAGAAAGGGCCGGTACAGTGTGGAGTTTTGCAGGATCATCTTATAGGCTGCAAAATCCACCTGCTTGGGCCACAGGCGCACGCCGTAGCTGGTGGGGTCCAGAGAGTCCACAATGACCTTGAGCAGCGGCAGCACCATCATAACCATCAAGAGGGCCAGGAACGCATAGTCAAAGATCAGGAACAGGGTGCGGGCGCGGTAGCCCTTGCGCAGTGAGAAACGATCCGGTGAATTCACTCCCATATCAGAGCACCTCCTCGCCGGTAACCTTTTTGCTCACCCGGTTACCGATGCTTACCAGCAACACCGAGACGACGGACTTGAACAGGCCGGCCGCTGTGGACAGGCCGTACTGGCTGCCCGAAATACCCATGCGGTAGACGTAGGTCTCCAAAACATCCGAGATGTTGACCACCATCGAGTTTTGCAGCACCCACACCGGGTCAAACAGGTTGAGCACCTTGGCCAGGTTAAGGATGAACACGGTGACAATGGTGGTGGAGATGGCCGGGATGGTGATGTGCCATACGCGTTGGAGCCGGGTGGCGCCGTCGATGATGGCCGCCTCGTGCTGCTCCATATCCACTCCGGAGAGCGCCGCCATATAAATAATGGTGCCCCAGCCGACTTCCTTCCAGGTACTGATGATGTAGAACACCGGCCGCCACCACTTTTCGTTCGCCAGGAAGTAGATGGACTCACCGCCAAAGGCTTCTATCACGCCGTTGATCAAGCCGTTTTTCGGGCTGAGGAACATGGTGAAGATGGAGGCCACAACGACCCAGGACATAAAGTGCGGGATGTAGACGATGGTCTGGGCTGCCTTCTTAAACCATTTGTTATGGATCTCATCCAACAGCAGCGCCAGCGTGATGCTGCTGAGTGTGCTGATGATCAGCTTGGTCACGCTGATCTGCAGGGTGTTGAAGAACGCGCGCCAAAAGCCTGTCTGCGAAAACAGCTTTTGGAAGTTCGCCAGCCCTACAAAGGTAGGGTCGCGGAAGGGCGTATAATCGGTAAACGCGTATAAGATGCCGAACATCGGCAGGTATGCAAAGGTGATCAGGCAGATAAGCAGCGGGATGAACATCACATAAAACCAGAAGTACTTTTTCATCTTCTGTCGTGTGCTCAGGCCCAGATGCTCCTTTGGGGGAGCTTTTGCGGTCAGGGCGGGCATGGGGGTCTCTCCTTTCTCCTACAGCAGTGGATCGGGGCGCAGGCCGCGGGCGGCCGCGCTCACGGCGAACCGGAAGCGCGCCGGGCCGGCCGCAGCCGCCCGGGGAGGACGTTTGCATCCGCCGCGGCTTGTGCCCCGGCATACACGCCGGCAGCTTGCGCTTGGAGCGGAGCGGCAGCACTCTGGCTTCCTCTGCCCGCATTATACGCTTTCGGACACATCATGCAAAAGACCCAGTTGCCAGCATCAGAAATTTTGTTCCGTTGCAAAAACAGGGAACCTTTTGCCGAACAAAAAAGGTTCCCTGCCTGTTTTTTCTTAGATTTACCGCACTATTTTTGCATTTTCTCTAGGCCTCTCCCCCACCGCGGTATTCGCTGGGGCTGATGCCCATCACCCGCTTGAACGCCCGCCGGAAGGACTGGATGCTGTTGTAGCCCACCTGCGCGGAAATATCGGTCACCTTTTCCCCGCTCTCCAGCAGCTCGCAGGCCGCGTGGATGCGCAGCTGCTCCAGGTATTCGGCAAAATTCGTTCCCACTTCCTTTTTAAAAATGGAGGAGAGATACCCTTCCGAAAGGTCAAAGGCCATGCTGATCTTGGCCAGGCCAAGGCTGGGGTCAGCGTAGTTTTTGTTCAGGTAGGCCTCCACCTGCTGCACGATGCCGCTGCGGCGGGCAATTTTCTGGCGGGACACCGTCTCGCAGATCGCGTGGCAGATATCGTTCAGCGTCTCAAAATACGCCTCGCAGTCACCCTCGTAGGCCAACACCTGCTTTTCCAGCTTCGATACCGGCAGCGACACCCCCAGCGTCTGCTGGAGCTGCGCCGTCAAAATCTCCGCAATGCGCCCGTGCAGCCGCCGGAACTGGGTGCGGTTCAGGCTGCGGCGCACAAAATTCTCGCGCTGGATCATCTCCAGCGTATCCTCCGCGGCCTGCTCGTTGCCCGCGTTCAGTGCCCGGCTCAGCCGCTCCTCCACCGAATAGGGGAAATAATAGGCCTCATCCGCCGCCAGCCGGCTGCTGTACTCGCACACGGGGTTATCTGGGCTGTCGCAGTACAGCGCCGCAGCCGCTTCCTCCGCGCTGCGCCAAAACTGGGTCAGGTCGTGGCAGGGCGTGCCGACGCCCCAGCGGGAATCCACCTGGTAGCCGTTGCGTAACCAACGCACCGTGTTGCGCAGCACCTCCAGCAGCGCCTGCTGGTCGCGTATTTCAAAGATGTACAGCATTTCCAGCGTATTGCGCTTGTAGCTCCACACCGGCCGGCGGCACACCTCCTCCAGATGCACGCGGATCGCCTGCTGGAGCACCCGTGCATCCTCCACCGTCTGCCCGTCGATTGCTTCCACGTCAATGGCCGGGAACAGCCGCAGCTCCGCCGCGCTGTAGAGGTTGCCTGTCAGGTCGATCTGTGCGCATTTGGCCACATACTCGATCTCCGCGCCGGATACGAAATCCGACTTGAGCAGGTCGTGGAAAAAGGTCTTTTGCAGCGCGGGCAGGCTCTGCCGCTGCTCCAGCAGAAGCTGTTCGTTATCCTTTAAGAGCTGCGCCACCGCATGGCTGATGTGGTTCAGGTCCACGTCCGCCATTTCGTCCTCCTCGCCGCGGTTTTGCTCCAGCGCGCGGGCAATGCTGTTCACCGGCATCCCGTTGTGCAGCGAGGCGTACAGCGATATCGCGATGCCCGCCACGCCGGACAGGCAGATCAAAAGCAGCGTATAGGTGCGCAGCCTGGAAAGCCGCTGCATCGCCTGCTGCTCCGGCAGCGTCAAAATGTAGTGCAGGCCGATATCGTTGCCGCCGGAAATGCTCAGCACCAGATTGGAGCCGTCCTGCCAGACGCCGTGCTTATGGTTCCAGCGCTCCGGCACGTTGGCCTGCCCGGACATCTGATCCTCCAGAAAAATCAGGTTCCCCTCGCTGTTGTAGATGGCGAGGCAGTAGTTGCGGTATTTCTGCACAAATGAGAGGTGTTCCAGAATCACGGCGGGATCCAGCCGGAAAAAGATGGACCCGGTCTTGGGTCCTGTCCCCAGCGCGGAGGTACAGGGAATGACGTAATAGATCGTGCCCTCTCCGGTCACCGTCAAAAAGGGGTGGATGCGCTCGCTGGCGCACAGAGCGTCCCATTCCTCCTGGGAGGTATTCCAGAGCCGGAGGTACTGGGCAAACACCTCCGGGCTGTACATGGAGTCCCGGTACAGGATCCGGTCGGTATCGCGGACATAGATGCAGGTGTTTTCGGCCCACACCGACGAATAGTACTGCATCCGCTCATAGTATTCCCCGATGGCCTCCTTGGCGATGAAATAATACTCCGGGTCGCTCTGCGAGGTGCGGCCCAGCCGCTGCAGCGAGCTGCTGCGGGCCGTCTGCACGCCCAGCGTCCGCAGGTCGATCAGGGATTCGTCCAGATAGTTGATGCACTGCCGCAGGGAAAATTCAGTGCTGTCCAAAATGTCCTCCCTCACAACATCAAATGCGGCCTGAAAGCCGACCACACATGCGATCAGCAGGATCAGCAAAATCACAAGATGGGATGTCAGGAAAAGCACAACAAAATTCTTTTGCCCCTTCTTCTGTTTCTTCTTCTGCTTTTTCCAGGTCATTCTTCACGGTCCCCCTGTTTTCGTGTCCAGGGCATCGGCTGCCCCCTTTTTCTCCTTCTCTTATTATACAATACCCGCAAACGAATGAAAAGTCTGTTCCCAAGCCCAAAAAGGGAACGATTTTTCAGAAATCAGGATTGTTCCCTGCCGGCCATGCCCCTGTATGCTATACTTTTAAAAGGCACTTTGGCTGCGCAGGCAGCCGTTTAAGGGAGGCGTTTGCCATGTTCAAGGATGAAAAAGGGAATTCCGGGCTGTTGACCGCCGGCACCGGCTGCTGTCTGGCCGCCAGCGTACTTTGGCCGTTTGCGCTGCCATCCCGGCTGCTGTACGCCGCGGGCGCGGGCGTTCTGTTCGCCGCCTGTATGCGCGCCTCCGGGCAGCGCCCCGAATTTGCAGCGGCCCGCAAGCATCTGGCCGCCTTTGGCGTACTGATGGGCCTGTGCGCTTTTTTGCAGGGCGCGGAGATCTCCCGCCTGCTGGCGCTGGGCGGTGCGGCGTTCAGCTATTTTGCCATGACGCTGCTGTGCGCGGGCTGCGAGGCCCTGAGAGAAAAGCGGCCCGCAAACGAACGGCAAACCCAGCTGCCGCCGGTCGTGGGCCACTTTGAGCTATGCGCGGGGGGATTTGCCCTGTGCCAGATCGCAGCGTTCAGCCTGCCCGGCTTGCGCTCCCTGGCCGACCTGCTCGCCATGGCGTGCTACACCATCGGCTTCGCGCTGCTGCTGCGCTATTTTACCGGCTTTTCCACAAAGCAGGATAAGGAGTGAATTCTATGACAGTCCACTGGATCGGCGATTCCACCGTACAATACAACGACATCCGCACCTGGCCCCAGTGCGGCATGGGCCAGGCGCTGGGGCTCTATTTGCAGCCTGGCGTCCGGGTGGCAAACCATGCCCGCAACGGGCGCAGCACCAAAAGCTTCCGCAGCGAAGGGTTCTGGGATCCGATCCCTGCCCAACTGCGGCCGGGTGATCTGCTGCTGATCCAATTTGGCCACAACGACAAAAAGCGGGAGGATCCCTCCCGCTATGCTGCGCCGGAGCAATATGCGGCCAACCTCTTGGCCTATGCGCAGGAGGCCGCGCGCTGCGGGGCGCTGCCGGTTCTGGTCACCCCGCTGACCCGCCGCCAGTTCGAGGGGCGGTGCCTCCTGACGACGCACGAGGGCTACCCCGACGCCATGCGGTCCGCCGCGCAGCGCGCGGGCCTGCCCTGCATCGACCTCACCTCCGCCAGCCGCTGCATAGTGGAGGCCCTGGGCGAAGAAAAGAGCCGTGCCTTGTATATGGTGTTCCCCGCCGGAAAATACGCCTCTGTACCGGAGGGCAAAACCGACAACACCCACCTGCGTTACCCCGGCGCGGTAGCCTTTGCCGGGCTGGTAGCCGCCGGGCTGTGGCAGCTGGGCGGGCCCTACCGGGCGGTCTGCCTGCCTCTGCCGGAGCTCTACGAGGCCACGCCCGCACAGTGGGCAGCGTTTATAGAAGGGTGAGAAAAGGATGAGCTTGTTTCAGGGAATGTTCACGCGGCCCGGGCCGGGCGTTGCGCCCAACGCGCCGCGCAAGACCGGCTTTGCCCGGCTGTGGGAGGTTTTGCTGCGGGACGGCAGCGCCTTTTTCCGCGCGGGTGCGCTGGCGCTGGCCAGCGCCCTGCCCTTTTTTGCCGGCGTGGGCCTTGCCTTGCGCACGGGCGCGCTGAGCATCGCTCTGGCGAGCGGAGCGGCCGGCGGGCTGCTTGCCGCGCCCCAGCTGGCCGGCCTGGCAGACGCCATCCTGCGCAGCCTGCGGGACGAACCCGGCTATTGGTGGCACACCTACCGCCGGGTCTGGCGGCGCAACGCCAAGGCAAGCCTGCTCCCGGGCGCGCTGTTCGGCGCGCTGTTTGCGGCCCAGCTCCTGGGGCTGACAGCACAGCTGGACGGAGACCTTGCAGACATCAAAATGCTGGCCGTCTCGCTGCTGGGGCTGGTGGTCTCGGCGGGGCTGTTCACCTTTACGCTGCCGCAGGTGGTGCTGCTGGAGCTGCCCACCCTCACCATCCTGAAAAACGCGCTGCTGCTGTTCGCCGTCTCCATGCCGCAAAGCCTGGCCGCCGTGCTGATCCAACTGGGTTACTGGGCCATTCTTCTCTGGTTTTGGCCCTACACACTGGTTTTCGTGCTGCTGCTGGGCTTATGGGCGCCCCTTTTGTGCAGCCAGCTCGTGATCTATCCTTCGCTGGATAGGCTGCTCAAAATCGAGGACGGGCTGAAGCAGCAGGAGAGCGGCGGCTCTCCGAAACAGGACACCACGGCTGTTTGAA
>CAZYAX010000013.1:0-13321 GCA_964646195.1 uncultured Faecalibacterium sp.
GCGAAATGGTATAATTGCGCATCAAAAGCCGGTTGCCGGGCTGGCGAATGCCAGAGCGGCGAGGCGTTGCGCATAAGACTGTATAATAGCCGTCACTGCGGCTATTATACCATGGAGCGCAGCGGAATGGTATAATTGGCGACTTCGCCGGTTGCCGGGCCGGCGCAAGCCGGAACGGCGAGGCGAACGCCATTAAAATGAGTGTATAATAGCCGCCTCTGCGGCTATTATACCATGGAGCGCAGCGGAATGGTATAATTGGCGACTTCGCCGGTTGCCGGGCCGGCGCAAGCCGGAACGGCGAGGCGAACGCCATTAAAATAAGTGTATAATAGCCGCCTCTGCGGCTATTATACTATAAAACCGCTCCCATTTGATAAAAAAGTATGAAATGTGGGCAAGAGGGGGGATTTTGTGCAAAAGGAAACTCAGGCGCAGCGGTGGATCCTGCACTGCGACTGCAACAGCTTTTATGCCAGCGTGGAGTTGCTGGAGCACCCGGAGCTGCGGGAGGTGCCGGTGGCGGTGTGCGGCGACCCGGACGGCCGCCACGGCATTGTGCTGGCCAAAAACGAGGCCGCCAAGCGGTACGGCATCCAGACGGCGGAGACCATCTGGCAGGCCCGCGCCAAGTGCCCGCAGCTTACCCTGCTGCCGCCCCACCGGGAGCGCTATCGGGAGTTTTATACCCGCATCAACGAGATCTATCAGGAATACACCGTGCGGGTAGAGCCGTTTTCCATCGACGAGAGCTGGCTGGACGTGACCCGAACCTGGCACCTGTTTGCCGCCTCGCCCGGGCAGCTGGCCGACCGGCTGCGCGCGCGGGTGCGCGATGAGACGGGCTTGACCATCAGCGTGGGGGTCAGCTTTAACAAGGTGTTTGCCAAGATGGGGTCGGACTACAAAAAGCCGGACGCCACGACCCTGATCACTCCCGAAAACTACCGCCGGCTTCTGTGGCCCCTGCCGGTGGGGGATATGCTGTTTGTGGGGCAGCGGATGAACGCCCGGCTGGAGGCCATGGGCATCCGCACCATCGGGGAGCTGGCCGCAGCCGACCCGCGCTTGCTGGCGGATACCTTTGGCAAACTGGGCGCGGAGTTGAGCGCCTACGCCCGCGGCGAGGACCGCGCCGAGGTGCGCCGCTGGGGTGAGAAGGAGCCGGTAAAAAGTATTGGCAACGGCATGACATTTAAACACGACCTGCACACCCCGTCCGAGGTGCGCACGGGCCTTTCTGCTCTGGCAGAGGAGGTGGCCGCCCGGCTGCGCCGCCATGGGCTATATGCAGGGGCTGTGCAAGTGACGATCAAGGGCGCCGACCTCAAGAGCATCCAGCGGCAAAAACAGCTGCCGATGTCCACCCATCTGGCCCGCGATCTGGAGCGGGAGAGCCTGGAACTGGTGCGCAGCCACTGGCCTGCGGGGCGGCCCATCCGGATGCTGACCGTCACGGCGCTGGGCCTTACCGAGGAGCCGTTTGCCGTACAGCAAAGCCTGTTTGACGATGCGCCCCGGCCCGACCCCCGCCGCGAGGCACTGGAGCACAGCCTGGATCAAATCCGCGCCAAATACGGCCGCAACGCCATTGCGGACGCCAACGTGCTGCGCAACGACTTGGGGCTGGAGGGGCTTTCCATCCAAGAGGACGCAGCCCAGCTGCCCGGCACGAACGAAACGCCGGACGGGCGGCAGATCTTTAAGGGGCCGAGAGAAAAGTGACGTCGGCTTATGCTTCCGGGGCCTGGCCGGAGGCTTGTGCATCAGCCTGCGCTTCTGCCTCGGCGGCCTCGCGTGCCAGCCTTTTCAGCACCTTGGGGTCCACCCAGGTCACGCTCCCGTCGCCGGGCAGCTTGCGGGCGATGAGGGCTTTTATTTTGATGCCCATCTCGGTGAACATGCCCTCGTGTTCGGTGCGGATGTTCCACGCCGGCTCGTCCTCGTGCAGGTCGGCGGTCTGCCACACGATCTCGAAGCCTGCGGCGGGGAAGTAGCCCAGGCTGTCCCGGAACAGATCGTCATCATCGGTCTTGAAATAAATTTCGCCCCCGTCCGCCAGGAAGCGGCGGTACTGGATGAGCTGCCGGGGGTAGGTGAGCCGGTGTTTGTTGGAGGAAGCGTTCTTGCTCCAGGGGTTGCAGAAGTTGATGTAAATGCGGCTGACCGTGTCCTCCGGCGCGATCACCTGGGAGATGCGCTCGATGTCCGCGCTCATGATCTTTACGTTGTCCACCGGGCGGCCCGCCGCCGCGTAGGCGGCTTCGATCTTGCGCTTGGCGAGGATGAGCACCTTGTCGGTAATGTCGATGCCCAGATAATTGGTTTCCGGGTGGGCGCAGGCCAGTTGGGAGATAAAGCCGCCCTTGCCGCAGCCCAGCTCCAGCACCAGCGGCTGCTCCGGCCGCGCAAACTGGGCGTGCCACTGGCCCTGCAAATGAAACGGGTCGTGGACGTGATAGTCGGAGGCCAGCAGCTCCGGGCGGGCGTAGGGCTTGAATCGCATTCTCATTTTGATAAACTCCTTGTATTATTTATGCTTGATTTGACAAATCGTTGCAGAATGCGCGCAAAAATGCCTCCACCTCCTGCACACCAGCGGTGCAGCTGCCCTGGCAGATGCCGGGCTTGCCGCCGCCGCGTCCGCCGCAGGCTGCGTTCAGCGCTTTGGTCAGCGCGCGCACATCGCCTTCTCGCTGGGCCAGGCAGTAGCCGGTGCCACGCTCGGTAGGGGTGAGCGAGGCGCACAGCGCGCCGGTGCGTTCGGTGAGGCGGACGGCCAGCCGGTGCAGGCCGTCCGGGTCTAAGCCGGGCACGGTATAAATAGCGGGTTTCCCTGGCGTGGCAGCGGCGGCCAGGGCGTCGAATAACTGATTGCATAGTCCATAGTGGACGAATTTTAGAGAATTATACTCATTGTAAATATGCTGCACCGCGTTGGCGGTCTCACCGGGCTTAGCGCTCAGCAGTGCGCCGATCTGCGCCTGCCGCTCGCGCATGGCCTGCATCTGCCGCAGCGCTCGTTCGCCGCATACCACCGAGAGGCGCAGCCCGCCCTTGTAATTTTCGCAGGCGAGGATTTTGATGAGCCCCACCTGCCCGCTGGTGGCCGTGTGGGTGCCGCAGCATGCGCACACGTCCGCGCCGGGAATGGTCACGATGCGCACTGGGCCGTCGATGGGCTTTTTGCTGCGGTATTCCAGCGCGGCCAGATCCTCCGGCGCGGGGTAGGCGGCCTGCACGGGCACATCCTGCCAGACGATGCGGTTGGCGGCCAGCTCCGCCTCCCGCAGGCCTTCGGCAGGGATGGGGATGCTGGTGTCCATGCGCACAGCCTCGGCCCCGATGTGGAAGCCTACATTCTCCGCGCCGAACATCCGGTGCAGCGTGCCGGAGAGGATGTGCTCGCCGGTGTGCTGCTGCATCTGATCGAAGCGGTGGGCCCAGTCGATGCGGCCCGTCACCTCTGTGCCCGGTACGGCGCAGAGCGGCAGCGGCCCGGCTACGGTGTGCCAGACCACCCCGCCGCTCTCGTGGACATCGGCCACCTCCAGCACTGTGCCGTCCGGCAGCGTCAGCGTGCCGTGGTCGGCGCTCTGGCCGCCGCCTTCGGGGTAAAATACGGTCGCGTCCAGCGCGACGCGCGCGCCGCCGCCCCGCAGGGGTTCGGCGGAAAGGATATGGGAAACGGCCTCGGTGCAAAATACGTCGGCCTCATAGAGTTTTTCTGTGCGCTGCATACTGCGCCTCCTTGTTGGTTTGGGATAAAACGGCGCCGGGAACGCCGCGGCTCACGCACGGGCGGTATGGCCTGCATGCTTGCACGTCGGGGCGAGCCGGTGCTTCTCTAGTATAGCACGATTTTTTTCTGTAGAAAATACCGCGCGAATATGTTATAGTATGTTATATTGGAAACAGATCGCCCCGCGGCGGCGAGCATAAGAGAAAAAGAGGAATAACGATATGCGTGAGAGTGGAATTCTGATGCCTGTATCCAGCCTGCCCGGCCCCTACGGGATCGGCTGCTTTGGCAAAGAGGCACGGAAATTTGTGGACTTCCTGGCGGCGGCGGGCCAGACGATCTGGCAGATCCTGCCGCTGAGCCCCACAGGCTACGGCGACAGCCCCTACCAGAGCTGCTCGGCCTTTGCCGGCAACCCCTATTTTATCGACCTGGACGCGCTGAAGGAGCAGGGTCTGCTCAAGGCGGCCCTGCTGAAAAAAACGCCCTTCGGGGAGGATGCGCTCACGGTGGACTACGGTACGCTGTATGTGAGCCGGTACGCCGTGCTGCGCGAGGCCTATGCGGCGTGGCGCGCAAGGTGCGCGGATACATACGGCTGTGCGGTCTATTACCCGGACGATTACTATGCGTTCACCCTGCAAAACGAGGCCTGGCTGGAGGATTATGCGCTGTATATGGCGCTTAAGACCGCCCATGGCATGAAGAACTGGATGGAGTGGCCCCAGGAGTACCGCCTGCGCGATGCGGGCGCACTGGCGGCCTTTGCGGCGGAAAATGAGGAAGAGATCGGCTTTTGGAAGTTTTTGCAGTACGAGTTTGCCAGGCAGTGGCAGGCGCTGAAGGCCTACGCCAACGGAAAGGGCGTGCGCATTCTGGGCGACATCCCCATCTACGTCTCGGCAGACTCGGTGGACGCCTGGGCCGGCGGCCGGCTGTTTGAGCTGGACAGCGAGGGCCGGTTTGCCCGCGTGGCGGGCTGCCCGCCGGATTACTTCGCGGCCGACGGCCAGCTCTGGGGCAACCCGCTGTACGACTGGGCCTACCACCGGCAGACCGGCTATGCCTGGTGGGTGCGCCGGGTGCGCCATGCGCTGGGCATCTACGACCTGCTGCGCATCGACCACTTCCGCGGGTTCGATACCTACTGGGCTATCCCGGCGTCCAGCACCACCGCCCGCACAGGCAAGTGGGAGAATGGCCCCGGCATGGAGTTGTTCCGCGCGCTGGAGCAGCAGCTGGGCAGATTGCCCATCGTCGCGGAGGACCTGGGCGAGCTGTTCCCCAGCGTGCGCGCGCTGCTGGAGGCCAGCACCTTCCCCGGCATGAAGGTGCTGCAATTTGCGTTCAGCGGGGGGGACAACGAGTACCTGCCCCATAACCATATCAAAAATTGTGTGGTCTACCCCGGCACCCATGATAATACCACCCTGACCGACTGGTGGGAGAACGGGGCCACCCCGGCCGAAAAGGCGCGGGCCGCCGCCTACCTGCACTTGACCCCCAAGTGCAAGCCCACCGCTAAGGAGGTGGCCGCAGTGCCGGCGGCCGTGGCCCGCGTAGCTATGATCCGTGCGGCGCTGGGCTCCAGCGCGAACCGGGCCATCATCCCGCTGTACGACTGGCTGGGCCTGGGGGCCGAGGCGCATCTGAACACCCCGGGCCACCTGGGCGGCAACTGGGCCTGGCGCGCGGCGGCCGGCTTTGACACCGCGGCACTGGCAAGGGAGATTCGCGCCGAGTGCGAGGTATATTGCCGCGTGTAACGGGGGCTTACCCTTGGAAAACGCCTGCCGCGCCGTTCCGGCCGGCGCGGCGCGGGCGTTCCTGCGCGGGCCGTGGCAAAAAGGCCGGATATTGCTGGAAAATCTGCGGCGAATCTGCTATAATACAAGCAGGAAACGCGCCGGTTGGGACGGTGCGGAGGGAATGCAGCCGGGAGGAGAAGCCCGGCTTGATAAATGGGGAATAAACTATGGAAAAACAAATGACCAGACAGGAGCTGGACACACTGGCAAGGAGCCTGCAGGGCGCCTTTGACGGTGTTGCAGTGACGGAAGTGACGCCGGAGGACGGCGAGGAGCCGCCGCAGTGGGACGAGACCCTGCGTGTGGACTATGAGCTGCGCAATGGGCAGGTGCGCTGCCTGCTGAGCCGCTGCGTGATGGCGGAGGGCCGGATCTACCGGCTGCAGATGAGCGCACCGCTGTCCGGCAGCAGCCTGCCGGAGGACCGCCTCACCGAGCGGGAGCGGGAGCTGTGCCGGGACGACATGAACCACGATTTTATTTCCGGCGTGTTCACCCGCCGGTATCTGGAAACGGTGTTCTGCCCGCGCATCCCGGAATGGGCCGCGGCGGGCCGTCCGGTGGCGGTGGCGCTGATATCGCTGGACCGGCAGGCCGAGCTGCTGCATCAGTACGGCCAGCCCGTGATGGATCAGCTCGTGTGCTATTTGGCCAACCAGTGGAAAAAGCACTACTGCGAGCCGGTGGAGCGGATCGTGTGCCGCCTCACGGGCAGCATGTTCGTGGTGGCCTGTGCCGGTATGACCAGCCGCCAGCTGGAGGAGGAGATGCGCTCCATCTATGCCGAAATGCCCTGCGAGTGCGTGGCGATCACCAACAACGTCCGCCGAATCCCCTACACGCTGAGCGTGGGCTGCGCCGGCACCGACGAGGTGGAGGACAAGGACTGGAAGACGCTGTATGTGCTGTGCGACGAGCGGGTGCGCGCCGCGACGGCTGCGGGCGGCAACCGGGTGCTGGG
Source organism: uncultured Faecalibacterium sp. (assembly GCA_964646195.1). Classification (GTDB taxonomy): domain Bacteria; phylum Bacillota; class Clostridia; order Oscillospirales; family Ruminococcaceae; genus Faecalibacterium. The sequence continues at coordinate 6,512 of CAZYAX010000013.1, forward strand.
CGGCAAGGCTTGAGCGGGCCTTGCCGCTAAGCCAGGATTGCCGGCCGGTGCGCAGGGCGAGGAGAGCGTTTGCCGTGCCTTGCCCGGAGGTTCCCGAAAAGCGCATCCCGGAACATAAAATGATCCCGATGGGAATAAAACGGCCCCCTTCTGCGGAAACTAAGCGCAGAAGGGGGTTTTTCGTATGCCGAACCAAAACAATGACAATCTGAACCTGCTGGAGGCCGTGGTGGAAAATACTGAAATGGGCAAGAATACTCTGGAGCAGATCGTGCCCATGGCCGAGGATCAGCGCTTTAAGGCGGAGCTGCTGCGCCAGCGCAACATTTACCGCGAGTTGAACCAGGAGGCTCACACCAGCATCGCGGCCTGCGGCGGCGAAGCCAAGGGCCAGTCCATGATGGCCAAAATGAACACCAAAATGGGCATCAGCATGAAGACGCTCACCGACAAATCTACCCGCAACCTGGCCGAGATGCTCTCGGAGGGCAGCAGCCAGGGTGTGATGGACTGCATCAAATCCCAGAAGGACTACCCCAATGCCGCGCCCGGCTCCAAGCGGCTGATGCAGCGCTTGCAGGAGTTTGAGGAGGACAACCGCATCAAGCTGGAGCAGTTTTTGTAACCGGCTCCGCGCGGCCTCTGCGCAGGCCTCGCAGGCTGCAGCGACCTCATGCAGGCTCCGGCGGCGCCTTGCCGCCCAGGCTGGGCCGAGCCGGAACGCTTCCGCAAAAAACGCGCCGCCCCTCGCCCGCAAAGGGAGGGACGGCGCGCCTTGCATAAAACCTATAATGCGCATCCAAAGCCGGCCAGCGGGGCGATGCGTTGCTTGACCGCTTCCATCACAGCTTTTCCAATACGTCTTGCAGGCGCTCTAAAATACCATCGGCGGCGCTCTGATCCATACGTTCGCCGTGGCGGGGACGCAGTGCGTACACCCGCAGCCCGGCGGCGCACGCGGCCGCGATGCCGGCAGGCGAATCCTCCACGGCCAGTGCCGTTTGTGGTCCGAGGCCCATTGCCGCCATAGCGCGCAGGTAGATCTCCGGCGCGGGCTTGTGCGCGGCGCAGTCCTCGCCGCTGATCACATAGTCCGGCAGGCCGTTGATGCCGGCCGTGTCCAGCAGCCTTTGGATCGCCGCATGGTCCGAGGAAGAGGCGATGCCGATGCGCAGGCCGCGGCGCTTGAGCTCGGCAAACAGCGGCCCCACCGCCGGGTCGGCCAGCGCGGCATAATCGGCAGGGTGCAGCCTGCGGTAGGCGCGGTAGCCCTGCAGCATCTCCTGGCGGAAAACGGGGTCACCCGGCACCAGCGTCTCCCAGATGGCACGTTCGTTGGAGCCCACAAAATCCACGCCGCGCGGGCCGGCAAAATCCATCGCGTCCAAAAAAGCGTCCCGCCGCATCTGGTAAAAATGCTCGGTATCGGCCAGCACGCCGTCCATATCAAAGATTACGCCCTCTACCATTTCCCTTTCCTCCCTGCAAAAAGGGGAGGCTGCTGCAAGCAGCCGCCTCCCGGTGTGCGTCTTTTACAGGATCAGTACTCCAGCTTCCACATATAGCGGCGCTTGGTCAGCGGGTGTTGGCGCACATAGCTCAGTTCCTCGGCAAATACGCGGAACACGGCGGTGTGCAGCAGCGGGTTGAAGAAGGTGGCCACACTGGCGGGCACGGCGTTGGTCAGGCCGTAGTCCTTGGCGTCCACAACGGTGGTCAGCGCATCGAAGCGGTTGAGGAAGGTGAGCGCGCGGGCATCCACAGGGCGGGTGTTGCCGTCGTTCATCAGCAGGATGAAGGGCACGTTCTTGTCCACGATTTCGAAGGGGCCGTGGAAGAATTCGCCCGAGTGGAAGGAACCGGAGTTGATCCACTGCATTTCCATCATCAGGCAGATGGAGGTGGAGTAGGCCACTTCCATCGAAGCGCCGCTGGACATCACATATACCACCGGCGCGTCGGCGTACTGTACGGCAAACTGCTTGGCGGCCTTGCGGGCAGACTGGGCGCTCAGTTCGGCCTGCTCAAAGATCTTGTCGAAGCCGGCCAGCATATCCTCGTAGACGGGGCAGCCCTCCACCTGCTGCATCAGCTCCACGGCCAGGGCCAGCACATAGCCCATCTTTTCCAGCTTGGCGGCGTAGTTGGCCTCGAAACCGTGTACGATGCTGTAATCGGCATCCACGGTGAGGGCCGAGCCGGCCGCGTGGGTCACGCTGACTACGGCAGCGCCCGCGGCCTTGGCGATGCTGTTGGCCTTGACCGTCTCGGGGGTGGCGCCGCCCAGGGAGGCGGAGATCACCACGGTGCTCCCGCCCAGCCAGGCGGGGGTGTCGGTGTTGAACTCGTTGGCAGTAAAGTGATAGGCGCGCAGCTTTTTGGCGTTGTGGTCCAGGAAGTATTTGCCCGGGTACAGCTCGGCCTTGGAAGCGCCGCAGCCCACAAACACCACATTCTCGACTGTGTGCTTGGCCACGATACCGGCCACGATATTCTTGACGTTGTTCATATCGATGTTGTACATAGTAAAGCTCCTTCTAATAAACGGATAAAATAAATGTTGTGCGGAAAAACAGGGAATGGGTTCGTACAGTGGGCGGGAAACTCGTCTGCCAGGAGATAAAAAGGTTTGGCTTTATCCGGAGCGGACCCACCTGATGCAACAGAGGAAGATCAGGCCAGGATGCCCAGCGCGTTGATGGCGATGCCGCCTACGATGCACAGGGCCAGCAGCCAGCCGGTCTTGACCTTTTTCTTGATCAGGGTGTACATGCCCATCACAACGGCCAGGTCGATGGCGCAGGGCAGGATGGAATCGATGATGTCCTGCAGTACGAGGCCGGTGGATGCAAAGGTGATGGGGGTGGTGAGGCCCACCATGCTGGCGATCATGGCGCCGATCACCATCAGGCCTACGATGCCGCAGACGTACATCAGCTTATCCATGATGCCGCCCTGAAGCTTGGTGAGGTACTTGCTGCCCATGGTGTAGCCGATCTTGCCGCAGAACCAGGTTACGAGGAAGGAGGGCACAAAGGAGATGATCATGGCCAGAATGGGCCCCAGAATGCTGCCCTGCTGGGCCAGCTGGATGCCCAGGCCGAAGGCGATGATGCGGATGGTGCCCTGGAAAAAGCTGTCGCCAATGCCGGAGAGTGGGCCCATCAGCGAGGTCTTTACCGCGTTGATGGTGTCGGGGTTAAAGTTTTCACGGTCGGCGGCGTACTGCTCCTCCATGCTGGCGGCCAGGCCCAAGGTAAAGGCGCTGGTCTGCGGGGTGCAGTTATAGAAGGCCATGTGGCGCTCGTAGGCTTCCTTTTTGTGGGCCAGCTGCTCCGGGTCCTTTTCATCGGGATAGAGCCGGTCCAGCGTGGGGGCTATGCCGTACAAAAAGCCCATGTTCATCTGGCGTTCGTAGTTCCAGCTGGCCTGGATGGCCCAGGACCGCCACAGGAACTGCCAATATTTGCGGTTTTCGCTCACTTTTTTGTTGCTCATCGTTCAGTCCTCCTTGTCTTACAGATCGTCGTCATCTTCCAGCGGGTCATAGTCGTCGGCCACAGGCGCGCCGCCTGCGGTGGCCATGGACGTGCCGCCGCGGAACTTGAGCCCGGCGAGGATGATGGCCAAAATCACCGCAAAGATGGCGATGGCGGTCATGTTCAGGCCCAGGTAGCCCACGAGGAAGAAGCCCAGGAACAGATAGACGGTGAGATCCTTGTTGAGCATGGTGGATGTGAGCAGCGCGATACCGTAAGCGGTGAGGAACTTACTGCCCAGGTTCAGGCCATCGGTGAGCCAGGCGGGGATCACCTCGACCAGATTCTGCACAAAGTCGGTGCCGATGTATACGGCGAGGAAAATAGGAATGAAATACATCAAGGAGTACAGCAGCATGCCCCAGACGATGTGCATACTGCGCGCCCGGCGGAAGTTGCCGTTCGAGATGGCCTTATCGGCCACATGGGTGAGGTTGGCGAGGATGATACGCATGAGCACGCCCAGCATCTGGCCCAGCATCGCGATGGGGATGGCCAGCGCCAGCGAGGTCTCTACCGAAGCACTCGTGAGGATGGCGAAGGCCGAGCAGATGATGGCGGCCATGTTCATATCCGGGGGCGCGGCCGCGCCGATGTTTACAATGCCCAGGCTCATCAGTTCAATGGATGCGCCGACTGCGAGGCCGGTTTGCAAATCGCCCAGCAGCAGGCCCACGAGGGTGCAGGTAATGAGCGGGCGTTCAAAGTTAAGGCGGCCCAGAAAGCGTGAATCCAAAATGCAGAATACGCCGACGAGCCCCAGGAGCAGGGATGTAACGAGCATGGAAAATTCCTCCTTATCATTGCGCCGGGCCGGTCACAGGCTCAGCTCATCCGATTTATGGCTTGGGGTCTGCTGAACAAAGATGCGGATGCCGCGGTCCAGCAGCGCTTTGCTGGCCGTTACCTCTTCCTCGGTGAGGAAGACCGAGTCGCCCACCTGGCGGCTACCAGGGCGGTTGGCCGTTGCGCCGTAATTGATCTCGCGAATCTTGGGGTACGCGTCGCAGAATGCCTTGAGCGTGGCCACGCTGCCGAAAATCATCATGATGTTCTCGTTCAGCGTTTCGACCTTGGGCATCTTGGCCAGCGCCCGCTCCAACGTGAAGATGTTGAGCCGCACGCCGGCAGGTTTGGAAAGGGAGAGCGCGGATTTTTTGAGCTCGTCAGTGGCCGCGTCGTCATCCACGATGATGATGCGCTGCGCGCTGACGTAGCCGGTCCAGGCAAACACGACCTGGCCGTGCAGCAGGCGGTAATCAAGACGTACCAATTTGATCATAAGTCATCCTCCTCTTCAATGTTCGCCTGCTGCATCAGCTTGGTGCAGTTTACGATCTGGTCGCGGGCTTGCTGGAGGTAGCCCTCCAGTTCCTCATCGCTGATGGGGCCGTCGGCAGCGGCTAGGTTGAGCGCGAGGCAGGCGTTGGTGCCGCACAGGATGGTGAGCGAGGGGTAATCGGCCAGCAGGGCGATCATGTCGTTGTTCACGCTGCCGCCCATCACGTCCGTCAACACATACGCGTGGTCGGCGGGGTCAAAGCTGTCCAGCAGGCGGCGGGTGGCTGCGGTGATGGGCTCGGTCTCGTCCCGTGTGGTGGCAACCACATGGATGTTGGACACATCGCCCCAGATCAGCTCCAGCGTGCTCTTCAGCCCGGCGGACATGCCGCCGTGGGAAGCCAGAATGATTTGATTCATGCGCATCTCCTTTCTTTTGTGTCGGTTGTGAGGTAGGGGGAAACGGTGCTTGTACGAAGCTGGCGTGACGTCTGTATCGTTATATTTGTTATAGACGTCATAATCGTCATGTGTATAATATCACACTCGGGAGGAATGTCAAGGGGTTTGGGAGTGATTTGTAGGATTGCACAAATTAGAGAAGCCTTTTTGTGGTAAAATACAAAAAAGGACTGCGACAAAATAAAAACAGGCCGGAAGTCTGCACCAAAAATCGAGGACAACAAGAAAAACGGCCCTCAAAAGAAGCTGTTTTAGCTTCCTCTGAGAGCCGATTTTGTACACTGTTTTTTGAAAGAACCGTTTTGCAGCAGCCCAAAAAGAGGACAAAACGCAAGGCTGCCCTATGCAAGGGGCTGTGCGTAGCGTTCGGTTTGAAGGGAACCTACGGTACGGCGCAAAGTGTGTGCTGCGCGCATGCAACAGGGACGCGAAGCCGGCGGCTGTGGAATCGGCCCGCCGGGCGGTATGCAGGCAAAACGGGTGTCTTACAGCTCAAACTGGTAGCGGCTGCCCACATAATATTGCCGGCCGATGCACAGAGGCTGGCAGCTGCGGTCAATAAAATAGCAATCCATGTGAAAAAGAGGATCGCCGGGTGCGATCGACAAAAGCTGTGCCTGCCCGGCAGTCGCGCGGGCCAGATCGAGGGTGCGGCGAGAGGTATCCATGGGCCGACGGCCGCTCACAGCCTCAAGGGTATCAAAGCTAGAGCAATCGTTCAGCTCCAGGGTCATCAAGGGCTTGAACTCCTCATAGGGTAGAAACAGGTTTTCCAAAAAGATGGGCAGGCCGTCGGCAGTGCGCACCCGTTCGACATGGATGAGAAGTGTGTCCGGTCCCATACCAAAAAACTCCTGCTCGTCGGCGCGGATGGGCACGATCTGGCGGCCGATGAGCCTGGCTCCCGGCTGACAGCCCGCATCACGGCAGGTCTTAGAAAAGCTCTCCAGCCGGTTGCCAGAGAGCTTGCGCTGGATGCGCGGCGTGCTGACAAAGGTGCCCCGGCCCTGCATTTTGACCAGGTACCCCTCGTTGCACAGCTCCTCCACGGCCCGGCGGATGGTGATGCGGCTCACTGAATACTCGGCGCTCAGTTCCGGCTCGGAGGGAATCTTTTCCTTGGGCTTATACTTGCCGCGCTGGATGGCAAATTTGATATCGTCTTTCACCTGCTGGTAAAGGGGAACAAGGGGTGTTTCGTTCATGGGACGGCCTCCTTTTGCCTGTATCATTATAGCCATCATAAAACATTATAATCTATTATATCAATGATACAGGAAAATGAAGTTTTGTCAAGCCCCGCTGATTTCCGTGGAAAAAACCATACGGAAGCGGTTGGCAGGGAGGAAGAGTGTGCGAGCAAAGAAAAGCAAGCGGCCTGCCGGCTTGCCGTCTGGCAGGACGGTAGGGCGAAAAGAGCACGGGGCAAAGAAAGGCCTGGCGAAATGCTGCAGGAGGCCTTCGGCCCAGCAGATTTAAGGAACCTCTGAACAAATCACGCCCTTCGGGCTTGGCACGCATCTTGCCG
>CAZYAX010000014.1:0-12969 GCA_964646195.1 uncultured Faecalibacterium sp.
GAGAGTATAAAATAAAGTGTGTAAGTAGCGAGAAAGCCGACTTACACACTTTATTTCACATTCTCAATCCAGCAGGCAGTAGCAGAATCCCACTCTCCCTTATATCAGGCCGCCCTTGCGCCGGGCTCGCCGGCTCCCTCATTTCCCGGCGCCGTTTTCCTCCTCCATCTCGTCGAACCGGTAGCTCAGATAAATAATCTGCGCCACCGCCACGATCGTGCTGCGCAGCATCTGCTTTTCGTTGCCGGCATTATTCTCCATCTGCTCCATCCGATTGTTCAGCCCAAAGGTGAACCGCAGCACTTCCTCCAGCTCCTGGCAGAAGTTATCGTATGCCACCTCCACCGTGCAGGTCTTCTTCTGCATCGCAAACAGCTTGCCGATGTTGTCAATGGAGAGGGCGTTCTTTGCAACCGCCAGAAAGAAAAGGTAGGCGATCTGCTCCGCATAATACTGCTTTTTGATCGGGTTGGAGACATACCCCTTCTTTACATAATTGCTGATCATGGACGCCGTGATCTCCACGCAGCCCAGCGGCTCCAAAAAGCTGTTGATGTACCGGGTGACCTGCTCCAGGTACAGCCCCACGTTGGGGATCTCCCGATAGCGGGGCATATGAAATTTTTCGATGTCAGCGCTCATCGCTGTCACTTCCTGTTCCAATCGATCTGGCTTGGGGGCCGTCCCGCTGGGGCAGCGCCCTTTCTGCCGCACATTATACTCCTGATTTTGTAAAACGTCAATCACGTTTTGTGAATCTTTTTTATTGTACCTTGACAAATCGCCTGTTTCGTGTTATTGTTCTGTTATAGGTTTTTTAAAAACCGATAACAGGATATTAACTTCCATTATTTGAGGTATTTATGATGAAATGCAAGATCGTCTCCGATTCCGCTGCGGATCTTCTCAGCCTGGAACAGGTCCCATACGCTTACGCGCCCCTGCATATCATTGTGGACGGGCAGGATTTTGTGGACGATGCCACGCTGGACCTCGCCCACCTGACCACAGCGCTCGCCGGCTGCAAGCGCTCCAGCACGGCCTGCCCCAGTCTGGATTCCTGGCTGGACGCCTTTGGCGACGCTGAAAACGTGTTCTGCGTCACGATGACCGGCACTTTGTCCGGCAGCCACTCCTGCGCGCTGCTGGCCAAGGACGAATACGAGCAGCAGCACCCCGGCCGCCGGGTCTATGTGTTTGACTCGTTGTCCACCGGCCCGGAGATGGTGCTGCTCATCGAAAAGCTCCGGGATCTGATCCTCGCCCAGGAGGAACCGGACGCCATCCACGCGCAGGCCACCGCGTACCTGCAACGCACCCACCTTTTGTTCTCGCTGGAATCGCTGGCCAATCTGGCCCGCAACGGCCGGGTCAGCCCGCTGGCCGCCAAGCTGGCGGGGATGCTGGGCATCCGCATCGTGGGGCAGGCGAGCGACCACGGCGAGCTGCAGCTCCTCTCCAAATGCCGGGGCGAGGTATCTGCGCTGGCCTGCATCCTGGAGCAGATGCTGGCGCTGGGCTATACCGGCGGCAAGGTGTACATCGCGCACAACTGCAACGAAAAGGCCGCCCGCCAGCTCACGGCTCTGATCAAAAAGAAGTTCAAGGGCGCGGACGTCCGCATCGGGATCACGCGCGGGCTATGCAGCTATTATTCCGAGACCGGCGGCCTCCTGGTGGGGCTGGAATGCTGAGCGGCTCCCCCCTCCCGCCGGAATCGTCAAGCGGAGTGCAGCAGGCGGTCCACTCTGAAAAACAGTTTCATTTTCCCTTTCTGCGGGGCAGCCCGGGCGCAAAAAGCCTGGCTGCCCCGCAATTTTATTGGCCCGTCAAAACGTTTCCGGCATGCTTTGCTGCGTGCGGGTGCACATTTTTCGGAGCTGTTTTCACAAAGCTCCCGGATCCTGCTGCGCTCCGGCGTACTTCTTCCCTTCATTTGTTTCTTTTTGCTAATTTTTATTGAATTCTTTCGGATGTTATCAGGTTTTTCGCACAGAATTTTTCTTGAATTCTTGTTGAAAACTACCATTGAATAAATACCGGGGGGGGTGTTATACTCATGGAAACGATGTATTCTTACGGAATGTAAGTGAACCATCGTTTCGAGTGATAAGATTGAAGGAGAGAGATTACCATGAAAATGATTTCCCGTCGCGACTTTTTGAAGGCTTCCGCCGTTGCCGGCGCAGCCGCCGCTATGACCGCCTGTGGCGGCTCCAGCAGTTCCAGCAGCTCCACCGCTGCTTCCACCGCTTCCTCTGCGGCTGCCGCCGCTTCCGAGGCTGGCGCTTCCGGCAGCGCCAGCATCGGCGTTTGCATCTATCAGTTTGCCGATAACTTCATGACCCTCTACCGCAACGATTTGGACGAGTACCTCAAGGCGATGGGCTACTCCGTCACCATCGTGGACGGCAAGAACGACCAGGGCACCCAGACCGAGCAGATCAATACCTTCCTGCAGCAGGGCGTGGACGTGCTGGTCATCAACCCGGTGCAGACCACTTCCGCACAGACCATTGTGGACACCGTCTCTCCCAGCGGCATCCCCATCGTGTTCATCAACCGTGAGCCGGACAAGGCTGTTCTGGACAGCTACGCCGGTAAGTGCTGCTACGTTGGCGCGGACGCCCGTCAGTCCGGCACCTATCAGGGTGAGCTGATTTTGGAGACCCCCAACAAGGGCGATATCAACGGCGACGGCAAGGTCACCTACATTATGTGCAAGGGCGACCCCGAGAACATCGACGCCCAGTACCGCACCGAGTATTCCATCAAAGCCCTGACCGACGCCGGCGTCGAGGTGGAGTGCCTGTATGAGTATCTGGACAACTGGGATCAGACCACCGCGCAGCAGGACGTTGCCAACGCTCTGGCCCAGTACGGCGATCAGATCGAGGTCGTGTTCTGCAACAACGACGCCATGGCTCTGGGTGCGTTGCAGTCCATCGAGCAGGCCGGCCGTGTGGTCGGCGAGGACATCTATCTGGTGGGCGTTGACGCGCTGGCCGAGGCTGTGCAGAACGTTGTGGACGGCAAGATGACCGGCACCGTGCTGAACGACGACGTGGGTCAGGCCACCGCCGCTGCCGATGCGACCAAGCTGTATGTAGACGGCAGCACAGTGGAACAGTATTACTGGGTGGACTATGTCAAGGTCACCCCGGAGAACGCTGCGAGCTACCTCGCATAATCCCAGAAGGGCGGGCCTGCCTCTCCCTGTCATGCAGTTTATTTCAAGTAACTGCCTCTCGTTGACATAAAACGTGAGATGTGTGCGCGTGAGAAACTGCTTCTCCGCGCACATTTTATTTGGGAGCGCGCCCGCCCGCTATTCTCTATAAAGGAGGTTCAACGGAATGTCAGAATACCGTCTGGTAATGAAAGGCGTTGTCAAGACCTTCCCCGGCGTCAAGGCGCTGGATCATGCCCAGTTGGAGCTGCGTGCCGGCAAGATCATGGCCCTGATGGGCGAAAACGGCGCCGGAAAATCCACCCTGATGAAGTGCATGTTCGGCATCTACAAGATGGACGAGGGCGAGATCGAGTACGAGGGGCAGAAGGTCAATATCCCCACCCCGCTGGACGCGCTGAACCGCGGCATTGCGATGGTTCATCAGGAGCTGCAACCCATCCCGGCCCGCACGGTGGCCGAGAACATCTGGCTGGGGCGCTACCCCACCAAGCGGTACGGGCCCGTAGTCACGGTGGATCACGCCAAAATGTACAAGGACACCGAGGATCTGCTGAAAAAGCTCAAGCTGGATATCAACCCTCGCGCAAAGCTGGGTACGCTGAGCATTGCGCAGATGCAGATGGTCGAGATCGCCAAGGCCGTTTCGGCCAACTGCAAGGTGCTGATCTTGGATGAGCCTACTTCCTCGCTCACCGCGAATGAGGTGGAGTCCCTGTTCCGCATCATGCGGGAGCTCAAGGCGCAGGGCGTGGCGCTGGTGTACATCAGCCACAAGATGGACGAAATCAAGGTCATCGCGGACGAGGTCACCATCATGCGCGACGGTCAGTACATCGGCAAATGGGACGTGGCCGGCATGACCAAGGAGGACATCATCGCCAAAATGGTGGGCCGCGAGCTCTCCAACCTGTATCCCCCGCTTGAAAACACCCCTTCCGACGAGGTCATAATGAAGGTGGAGGACTTCACCTCCATCCATCCCCGCAGCTTCCGCCATTGCAGCTTTGAGCTGCACAAAGGCGAAATTCTGGGCGTGGCCGGTCTGGTGGGCGCACAGCGCACCGAGCTGATGGAAGGCATCTTCGGCCTGCGCGCCCATACCTCCGGCAAGGTGTGGATCAAGGGCGAGGAAGTCACCATCAAGCAGCCCCGCGACGCCATCCGCAAGAGCGTGGCCCTGCTCACGGAGGACCGCCGCGCCACCGGCATCTTAGGCGTTTTGAGTGTGGCCGACAACATCTCCATCGCCTCGCTGGACGCGCTGCGCAAGGGTCCCATCATGCTGGATAACAAGAAGATTCTGGATCTCGTGCAGGACAACAAGGAAAAGATGTCCATCAAGGTGCCCAGCCCCAAGACGCAAATCAAGAGCCTCTCCGGCGGCAACCAGCAAAAGGTGCTGATCGCACGCTGGCTGGCCAACAACCCGGACGTGCTGATCCTGGATGAACCCACCCGCGGCATCGACGTCGGCGCCAAATACGAGATCTACTGCATCATTGCCGACCTGGCCAAGCAGGGCAAGAGCATCATCATGATCTCCTCCGAGATGAGCGAGATCATCGGCATGTCCGACCGCGTGATGGTCATGTGCGACGGCCGCATCACCGGCTTTATCGGCGGCAAGGAGGCCACGCAGGAGAACATCATGGCTCTGGCCACCCAGTTTGAGACCGCGCCGGAACAGGCTGCGGCCAACCAGTAAATAAGGAGGCTGTTTAATCGTGGAAGCTACCAAAAAATTGAATGGCAAGGCTGTGGGCCGGTGGCTCGGCAACAACGCCATTATCGTTATGATGCTGGCCGTATCTCTGGTGGTCGGTATCATCCACCCCAACTTCTTCTCCTGGACCAACATCCTAAACCTGTTTAAGAACGTATCCATCCGCTACATCATCGCGCTGGGCATCTCCGGCTGCCTGATCACCACCGGAAACGACCTGTCCGCAGGCCGTACCGCAGGCTTTGCGGCCTGCCTGGCCTGCATCTTTGCGCAGACCACCGGTGCCGCCGGCAAGTTCTACCCCAACATGAGCACCTTGCCCACCCCGGTGGTGTTCCTGCTGGTCATCGCTATCTGCGCCATCGTCGGCCTGTGCAACGGCCTGGTCGTCTCCTACCTGCGCGTGCAGCCCTTCATCGCTACGCTGGGCATGCAGCAGGTGGTGTACGGCATCTGTCTGGTGTACACCGGCGGCACCCCCATCGGCTCGCTGGACAAGGGCTTCACCTCCATCGCGGTGGATACCTTCCTGGGCATCCCCCTGCTGATCTGGATTGCCCTGATCGTGGCGGTCTGCTTCTGGTTCCTCTACAACAAGACCCGCCACGGCAAGTACATGTACGCCATCGGCGGCAACGAGGCAGCCGCTGAGGTGGCCGGCGTCAACGTCGCTGCCACCAAGATCCGCATCTACATCCTGGCCTCCTGCATGTTCGGTCTGGCCGGCTGCCTGCTGGCGGCCAAGTCCGGCGGCGCTTCGGTCAACACCGCGCAGGGCTATGAGCTGGATGCCATCGCGGCCAGCACCATCGGCGGCGTTTCCACCACCGGCGGCGTCGGCACGGTGCCGGGCGTTCTGGTGGGCGTGCTGGTCTTCGAGCTGATGAAGGTCGCGCTGCAATTTATGAACGTCAACTCCTCTTACACCTACATCGTGCAGGGCCTTGTGATCATCGTGGCCGTTGCCATTGATATCCGCAAGTACCTGGCCAAGAAGTAATCCGCCTTTGGCAAAAATCCGGGTCCCGCCCGCTCATTGCAGGGCGGGGCCCTCTGTTTTAGGCGGAAGAAAGGAGCGCATATCCCATGCCGCAAGAGAAAAAGCCCCTCTCCCCCGAAGAAGATCTCGCCGTGCGGGAGGCGGCGCTGGCGGCCCGCGAGGCCGAGCTGGAGCATGAGCGGGCCGAATTTGAAGCCCTGCGCGCCGCACAGGCCAGTGGCAGCGCCGGCAAGCCCGGCTTGCTGAACAACGGCGACCCCAATTTTAAAAACCCCAAGGAAAAGCTGTACGACCACTTTCCCCTCACCGTCCACCAGATGGACATTATCATCGGCGTGCTGATTGCGCTGATTGTGCTGTTTTTGTTCCTTGGCTTTAACCACATCAGCTTTTTCGGGCTGTTTGGCGGATGACCGCGGCAGTCGAGTCCGTATGTCACACAATATCGGAGAGAAACGGAGATTTTTGACGGCACTGTTCCGTCTTTTGCGGTAAAGAGCCCTGTCTTTACAAACAGCCGCGATCATGGTAAACTATGTTGTGATTTGTAAAAATATAAGCATTCCCATACAGTATCTCCTCGTATAATAAGTTTCAAAGTTAATATTTCAGATATCAGCAGGCTGTGAGATACCTGTGATACAATAGCTGTAGGACAGCAGGGTCAAGCTCTCTACCTCCTGACTTAGAAAAGAGGATCGTTATGTCGCTTACAACCAGGCAAATCAGCATGATGGCTTATCTTGTCAATCGCCCGGACTGGGTGACAAGCGACCAGATGTCAGTACATTTCCATATGAACCGAAAAACTGTTCAACGGGAAATGCGGGAAATACAGGACTATTTCGGGAAGGACATTGTGCTGAACATGAATCCCCGTCGGGGCTACCGGCTGGAACAGATCTCACCCGCTGCGCAGAGCGAACTGATCCAGACCACGGAATTTTATGGCGGTGTGAAAAACTGCCTTCTGCCGCGTCCTTCGACGCTTGTTCTGTACCTGCTGTTTCTGAGCGATTATATTTCCATGCAGGAGCTGGCGGACACCTTTTTTTATTCCAAAACAGTGATCGCGGTGGAAATGGAAAATGTCCGGCGCTGGTGCGAACGGCAGGCAAACCTTACACTGGAGATTTCCCGAACAAAGGGGCTCCGCATCTACGCAAGCGAGTACCGCAAACGGATCTTCTTTATCAACTTTGGCTCCCGCGCCGCATTCCAGAGCCTTCCGTTTGATGAAGAGATCAAAAAGAACTATGAATCGATGCTGTTGCTTACACGGGATGTATTGCAGCGCCTGGTGATCCGCAAAGGCTTTCTGATCTCGGGAGAATCACTTCTTAAAACCACGCGGTTCATCGCGGCGAGCATTTTAAGGGATCGGATGGGCTATCTTCTGACCGGCTCGATCCCGGACTATCCAGAAAACCCCGTTGTTGCAGAGTTCGCCCATGTTATGCGTGATGAATACGGTATTTCGTTGAGCTCCCTTGAATGCAGAAGTATCTCGCTGTTGTTCGATGACTGCGACAGGCTTCCGTCGGGATATTCTGCTCAGGAGATCCAGCCTACGCTGGACCGCGGCCTACAACGGTTTGAGCGTTCGATCTGCGCGCTTCTTCAGCAACCGGAAAAGACCATTTTCAAGGATAGAGGTTCTATGGCATCCTGTCTATCCGCCATGCTGAAGCGGGATGCAAACCAAGATACTGCCGTGAACCATTACAACGAGGATATCGTGGTAATGGAGCCGCTCGCTGTGCATTTGACCCATCGCTTTCTGAAGGACTGCTTCGGTTTGCCGATCAACAAAGAAACTTCGTTCCTCTCTCTATTTGTTGCGGATGCTTTGAAGGAGTTGCAGAAGGAGTTGCAGGAAAAGCCGGCGCTCCTCCTGATCAGCAATCAGAACATTGCGATCATCGAGCAGATCCGCAATGCGCTCCGGAGGGAATGCACCGTCAGCCTTGGCCCAATCCATGCGGTACCAGTGTACTACATGGAAGTCCATCCTGAAATCGCGGAGCAATACCGGTTCATACTGACCACGCAACAGGAATGTATCCTCCAGCACCCGGAGTACTATCTCATTCCTCCCCTCCCGACGTCCTCCGTGGTAAAAGAATTCGATTTCTTTTTACAGGAGAATTTGCGCGACGGCCAGCTCTCTGCACAGCAGATGCTGCGGGACCGCTGTTTTCGGAAAATCTCATTCACAGAGCATTGTCCATCTCTGGAACAGCTGCTCGGTCTGCCCGATGACGGAACGTTCACCTACCATCTGTTCGGGAACGGAAATCTTCATGTTGCACGGGTCTGTTCCCAGGCATCCACAATGCTGCATGTCTTTGAATTGAAATACCCGCTTGCTTTCCGCATGAAATCGGTCCAGCGTGTGATTTTTTCTTCCCTGCGGCCGGGCGATGCAGATGCGTTCCTGTTCTATCAGACTGTTTCCGAGCTGTTAAAAGAATACTCCTGAAATAAAAACATGCCATTCAGTAAAACGGACTATCTTATGGGTAGTTTTACTGAATGGCTTTTTTTGCGTTGGACTGCTATACTGGCATCAAGGCCGGCCTAGAAAATGAAAGGAGTACAAGATATGATCCCTGAGATGAAAAGAGGATTCCCGGAAGGCTTTCTTTGGGGCGGCGCAACTGCCGCCAACCAATACGAAGGCGGTTTCGGCAAAGACGGAAAAGGTCTATCCGTGGCAGACTGTTATTCGTTTGATTCCTCTGTTCCGAGAGAACATTGGAGCGACCAGTGGCGCGAAATGACCCATGAGCAGGTGCGCAAAGCATATGCAAATGACAGCAGCCTCTACTTCCCGAAGCGGATCGGCGCGGAGTTCTACACTCATTACAAACAGGACATCGCATTGTTTGCCGAGATGGGCTTCAAATGCTACCGGATGTCCATTGCGTGGACTCGCATTTTCCCCAAAGGCGATGAGTTCACTCCAAATGAGGCAGGGCTGGCATTTTACGATGCGGTGTTCGATGAACTGCACAAATACGGCATCGAGCCTATCGTGACGATCTCCCACTACGAAATGCCGTTGTATCTTGTGACGGAATATGGTGGGTGGACGAACCGCAAGCTGATCGATTTCTTTGTGCGCTATTCCGAATGCCTCTTTGAGCGTTACAAGAGCAAGGTAAAGTACTGGATGACATTCAACGAGATCAACAGCATTCTGCGGCATCCCTTTACCAGCATTGGCGTGATCGAAGAAGGAAACGACCATCTCACGCAGGACGAATTCCAGAGCGCACATCACCAGTTTGTAGCCAGTGCATTGGCGACCAAGCGCTGCCATGAGATCATTCCGGGTTCTCAAATGGGCTGTATGCTCAGCTATCAGCTGCCCGTTCCATACAGCTGCGACCCGGATGATATTCAGGCCTATATCGCGCTGCAACGCAAGACACTCTTCTTCGGAGATGTGCAGGCCCGCGGCGTTTATCCCTCTTATACCGCACGCTGGTTTGATGAGCTGGGCGTCCATGTGGAGGTCTCTGAAGGAGATGAAGAGATCCTGCGGAACTATCCGGTCGATTATGTAGCGTTCAGTTATTATATGACAACTGCCGCCAGCGCTCACCCAGAGCGTTACGCAACTGTGCAGGGCAACCTGCTGACCAACGGTGTGAAGAACCCCTATCTGAGTTCCTCCGACTGGGGCTGGCAAATCGACCCGCAGGGCCTGCGTGCGGCACTGAACCTGCTGTACGACCGCTATCAAAAGCCTCTGATGATAGCAGAAAATGGCCTCGGTGCATTGGACAAACCGGAAGCGGACGGCACCATCCACGACCCCTATCGTGTTGATTACTTCCGGGATCACATCGAACAGATCCGGGAAGCCGTCAAAGATGGTGTGGATGTTTTTGCCTTTACTCCGTGGGGGTGCATCGATATCGTCAGCGCTTCCACCTCCCAGATGTCCAAACGGTATGGTTTTATCTATGTGGATCTGGACGATAACGGCCATGGCACGTTGGAGCGCCGGAAAAAGGATTCGTTTTACTGGTATAAAAAGGTCATTGCCACAAACGGTGCAGACCTCACCTGAAATGTAAAAGGACGGAAAGGACGGAACTGATATGAATTATAATGAAGTCGCAAAAGTGATCATTGAAAAAGTTGGCGGCGAAAGTAATCTCAATTCTTTCACGCACTGCGCTACCCGGCTGCGTTTTGATATCAAAGACATGGGCAAAGTCAAACAGGATGATCTGAAAGCCATGCCGGAGCTTCTGGGTATTGTCAACAAGGGCGGCACGTTTCAGTTGATCGTCGGCCCCAGCGTCACGAATCTGTACGATGCCATGCTCCCATATGTGACCAACGTAAAAAAAGGCGCTGTCGTGGAGGATACGCAGAGTGCCAAAACGGAGAAGGGCGCGGAGAAAGAATCAATCCTGAATCGTGTTATGGGCTATATCTCCGGCGCCATCTCGCCGGTCATGCCGGTTCTGATCGGTGCAGGTATGATCAACGCGATCCTCGCGCTGGCAGTCCTCTTTGGTCTTTCCAATGACAGCGGGACCTATGTAACATTATCTGCACTGGCGAACGTGGGCTTTACTTACCTTCCCGTGTTCATCGCTTTTGCAGCCGCTAAAAAGACCGGCACCAACGAGTATCTGGCAGCCATGATCTCTCTGGCCGTGATCGTCTGCTTTAACCAGCAGGAGGCCATGAGCCTGTTCGGGCTGGCCATTCCCTCGGTAAAGTATGCAAACTGCATCATCCCTGCGCTGTTCGTGGTGCCCTTTATGCATTGGGTGGATAAGCTCTTCACCAAGTACCTGCCCGGTTTCACGCATTTCGTCATCAAGCCCCTGCTGATCCTTATAGTAGTCCTGCCGGTAGAGCTGTTTGTGTTTGGCCCCATCGGCGGTATGATCGGTACAATTCTGGCGGACTCCTGCATCTGGCTGATGGATGCGGTCGGCCCCATCGCCATTGCCGTTCTTGCATTCCTGCATCCGCTGACCGTTATCACCGGCATGCATTACCTGTTCACTCCGATCATGACGAACGAAATGGCGGAGCTGGGCTACTCCTTCGTCCTGCTGCGTGCGCTGGCCGCAAACTTTGCAATCGCCGGTGCCGCGATCGCGGTCGGTGTCAAGGCGAAAAAGGCCTCCAATAAGAGTATCGGCATTTCTTCCGGCGTGACCGCACTCATCAGTGTAACGGAGCCCGCCCTGTACGGCTGCCTGATCCGCCTGCGCCGCCCACTGTTCTGTGCTTGCGCCGCGGCTGGTGTATCTGGTGTTTTCCTTGGTCTGTTCAAAGTCCGCGCCTATGCAATTGCCAGCCCGAACCTGTTCTCTTTAGTCGCTTTTATCGGCGGCGACAGTATGATGAACTTCGTGCTGGCCTGCGCAGGCGCCGCGCTCGCCTTTGCTCTGGGCTTTGTGTTTACCTATATCGCCGGTTTCAGCGAAGATTGACCGCAGACTTAGCCTATAACGGCAGCCCTTAACATTATCTTTTAGCATTCAAAATGTCGAGTAGGAGTCCATCCGTTCGTTGGGTGGGCTCCTATTCGATTTTAATTTTCTTCCGGCGCACCACCAGCCACACCAGAACAGCCAGCGGGACGAACCCGCTCCGCGCAAAAAAGCGCTTGACAGCGCCCGGCGCCAGCAACCGCAGGATGTTCCCCTAGGGGAGACCCATGTTCCGCAGCAAAGGCGCCTCGATCCACGCGGTGCCGCAGGCCAGCCAGACCAGCAGGCCCACCACAGCAAGCGCCACCGGCAGCCACCGCGAGGAATGCCCACCGCCAAACAGGCCGGGCCGGCTGCGCCTAGGCCGGGAACGCCCCGTTGAACCCCGCCGCCACCCCGGCCGCCGGGCCCATGTCCACAATGATCCCGGCGGCGCTCTCCCCGCAGCCCAGCCGGTCGTACAGGTCTCCGGCCAGGTCGCTGAGGATGCGCTCGCACGTTTTCCTGTCCACCCGCAGGTGGCGGCGTATCTGGCTCAGATAACGATCCAGCTCGTTTTTTTGGTGCGTCCTCCTTTGCTCCAGTTGAGATTCTCTTTGATGGGGCCCTACGCCTTGAATCACTTGGCCCGGTGCCGCCGGCAAAGTGCAGCGCAGGATAAAATGCACTGCATAAAGAAAAAGCACCTGCTATTGCAAGTGCCCTTTCTGGTGCGGATAAGAGGACTTGAACCTCCACCGAGTTGCCCCGATTAGAACCTGAATCTAACGCGTCTGCCAATTCCGCCATATCCGCCTATTCTGTTTTGTGCCGGGCTTCGCAGCGGGCTGTTTGCCCGGAACATTTGTTATTATACTCATCTTGGGGCGGGATGTCAAGCATTTTCCGCAAATTTTTTCTCCAAAGCCCTCCTTTTGCGCTGCCACAGGCAAACAAATCAGGCAGCGCCGAAGAAAGGAAGAAAAAACGGCGCTGCCTGTATGGGAACTCCTGCTTTTTTAAGAGCAAGAGAGGTCTGGTAGTCTGTCCGCCGCCCGGCTTTTGCCTCGCATGGGCGGGAGACAGTATTTTGTGGGTTGCCGCCAGGTGCCTGCCAGCCGGCAGCGCCCCTTGTGCAGCGAAAGGCTTGATTTGCGAAACGGGCGGGCATTGAACTCCTTGGGGTACCGCCAGACCGGTGACGGCCTGTGCCTTGGCGCACATGACGGCTTGGCGTATCGGCCTCCCGCAAGGGATCCAGCGTCCTGGGGGAACAGCCCGTTTCTTGATCGCACCTTTATTGTATCGGGAAATTGTGGCAGTTCTTTGTGTTCTTTTTGAACGAATTGCAAAATTTTGCGCGCCCCGCTTCCCATTTTCATGGTATGCGGGGCGTGCCTGTCCGTATTCTGCCTTTATCCGCTCTTACATTTTAAGTAGTTAAAACTAAGGAACCTCTGAACAAATCACGCCCTTCGGGCTTGGCACGCATCTTGCCGGCTGCGCCGCACCGCTGGCTTTGAGAAAATGCTCGTTGATACACACAGCAGCAACTGCGCTTTTCTCTTCGTCACCGGCACGGCTCGCCCGGCAATCTGCATAC
>CAZYAX010000015.1:0-12503 GCA_964646195.1 uncultured Faecalibacterium sp.
CGGCAATCTGCATACCAGATTTATTCAGAGCTTCCCTAAAGCAATTTTCGCTTCCTCGCTCCGGCTCCCTGTGTAACCGCGCTGCGCGCATCACATATGCATCAATAAAAGCCCGGGCCTTTCCTCAGAAACGGAAAAGCCCGGGCTTCGTCTATCTTGCAGGTCGCACGGACGGCCGGTCGTGGGCCGGCTTACGGCGGCCCCGCGGTTTCAGCTGTGGGGAGGGGAGGCATCATTCGGCAACCATCATCTTGCTGGCCTTGTATACGTCGCCGCAGCCCAGCGTGATCACCAGGTCGCCTTCGCGGGCGTTCTGCTTGACCCATTGTGCGGCGGCCTCCAGGCTGTCCACCAGAACCGAGCCGGGGAGCTTCGCGGCCAGGTCGGCGCTGTGGATGCTGCCGTCATCTACCTCGCGGCTGCCCAGAATGGGCGTGATCACGGCGACGTCGGCCAGTTTGAGCACGTCTGCAAAATCATCCAGCAGCATTTTGGTGCGGCTGTATGTAAACGGCTGATGCACGGCGATTACCCGCTTGTAGCCCATTTTCCTGGCGGTGGATAGCGTGGCGCGCAGCTCGGTGGGGTGGTGGGCGTAGTCGTCCATCACCACGGCGCCGTTGCACTCGCCGTATACCTCAAACCGGCGGCCTACACCCTTGAAACTGAACGCAGCCTCGGCGCACTGCTCCACCGACAGGCCGATCGTGCGGCACACTGCGCACATGGCCAGCGCGTTGTAGATGTTGTGGTAGCCGGGCACGCCAAGGCGGATGTGGCCGGTCTCGTTATCCCAGGCGTGGAGGTCAAACTCAAAGAAGCCGGGCTTGTATTCGCTGATATTCACCGCACGATAGTCGCAGCCGGAGGCAATGCCAAAGGTGCGCACACGGCGGTCCAGCGTGTACATGACGTCCATAGTGTTCCGGTCGTCGGCGTTAGCAAAAATCATAAAGCGGGTCATCAGGGCGAACCGCTTGAACGCGAATTTCAGCTCGCCCATGCTGCCGTAGTAGTCCAGATGATCGTTGTCGATGTTCAGCACCACCGACAGGTACGGCGTCAGCTTCAGGAAGGTCTCGGCATACTCGCACGCTTCGATCACGATCTCGTCGCCGCTGCCGGATTTGCCGTAGCCGCCGATCAGGGGCAGCTTGCCGCCGATCACGGCGCTGGGGTCATGGCCCGCCAGCTCCAAAGCGGTGGTGATCATGGCTGCGGTGGTGGTCTTGCCATGGGTGCCCGCCACGCACACGCTGCTCTTATACAGGCGGCTCACATAGCCCAGCAGCACGCTGCGCTCAATGATGCGGATGCCGTAGGATTCGGCAGCCGAGATCTCCACGTTGTTTTTGGCGATGGCAGCAGAATAGACTACCAGGTCTGCGCCCACCACGTTGTCGGCCGAGTGGCCCAGCGTGACCCGGATGCCCATCGCCCGTTCGGCCTGGAGGATGCTGCCGTCCAGCACGTCACTGCCGGAGATCTCATAGCCCTTGGAAGCCAGGATCTGGATGAGCGGATACATCCCGCTGCCACCACATCCGATGAAATGGATTTTTTTCACACCGTCCAGCAGCTGCTGGCCGTAATCGCTGAACATAAACATAAAAAGTTTACCTCCCTATCTGACGGGGCCGTACCTTGCAGCGCAGCCCATTTCTTTCACACCGTGGATATCAATGCTATTATATAATTTTTTGCGCGCAAAATAAACACTTCTGCCTGAATTTTCGAAAAAAGCTATAAAATTTCTGCCGCATTTGTGCTATACTTACTGCGTGAAACGGATTCTCGGCAAAGAAAAAGGGGTGTATCCGATGGAAAAAGAGCCGGAAATGCACGATCAACAGGACGGGCAGGCCCTGACGCAGCTGCTCGAGGTGCTGGCGGACGGGAATGCCGCGCCGGTCTGCGCGCAGCTGGCCGGTGTGCTGGTGGGACCCTGCCCGGAAGCGCTGACCCTGCTTTTACAGGAAAAGCGGCTTGCGCCCTACGGCCTGCCGGGAGATGCGTTTGACCGGGCCGCCCGGCCGGAGCGGGTGCTGCTGCCGCTGAAAGAGGTGCCCGCCGTGCCGCTGCTGCGGTGGTGGGCGCTGCTGCGGCTCACGGAGGCCTTTGTGCCGCGGGTAGCGGCCGCCTTCGGCTGGGACGGGCTGCTGGTGCGCCGCCTGGCCCAGCTGGACGATTGGTACTGCGGCGGTATGCCGCAAGGCCGCAGCGCGCTCAAGCACCGGCTGCAAAGCCCGCTGCCGGTGGAGGCAGCGGATGCCTTTGCGGCGTTTGCCGCGCTTTCGGCAGAATATGCGCAGCTGCCAGCCGCCTATCAGGCGCTGCTGGACAGCGGCGAGCCCTTCCGCTTAGAGCACCTGCGCATCACCGTGCCGGAGCTCATGGCAGAGGGCGTGCCCTGCCGCAAGCTGGAGCGGGTGCGCGGGTGCCTGCTGGAATCGGTGCTGGATGCGCCGGAGCTGAATGTGTGGCCCACGCTGGCCCAGATGGCCCGCT
Source organism: uncultured Faecalibacterium sp. (assembly GCA_964646195.1). Taxonomy (GTDB): domain Bacteria; phylum Bacillota; class Clostridia; order Oscillospirales; family Ruminococcaceae; genus Faecalibacterium. The sequence goes on from CAZYAX010000015.1 coordinate 2,509, forward strand.
CGCTGCGGCATCTGGTATGAGCCGGGTACATTCATAAAAATGTTACAAATTTTATGTAAATATTTTGAACAAAGTTTCCTGCGGGGTGTTATACTGAGTAGCAGTAAAATGCTTTGGATCATAACAGGAGGAAATAAGGACATGAAGATCAAAATCACCGCCGACAGTACATGCGATCTTTCGGCACAAATGCTCAAGGAGTGGGACATTTCGCTCATGCCGATGCATATTTTGCTGGGAGATCAGACCTATCTGGACGGTGTATCCATCCGCCCGGAGGACATCTTTGCCCATGTGCAGAACGGCGGCGGGATGCACACCTCCGCCGCAGCCAACGTGGTGGAGTACAGCGAATTTTTTGCCCCGTTTGCGGCGGAGTACGACGCGGTGATTCACATCTCGGTGGGGGCCAAATTTTCGTCCTGCTTTCAGAACGCCAGCCTCGCGGCGCAGGAGCTGAAAAACGTCTTTGTGGTAGACAGTGAAAATATCTGCACCGGCCAGGGGTATCTGGTGCTGCGTGCGGCCCGTTGGGCGGCCAATGGGCTGCCGGCCCGCAACATCTGCCGCCGCTTGCAGGGCCTGGCCAAGCGGGTGGAGCTGAGCTTTGTGCTGGATCGGCTGGACTACATGGCCAAGAGCGGCCGCTGCTCCGGCGTGCTGGCCTTTGGCGCCAACCTGCTCCGGATCAAGCCCTGCCTGGAGGTGGTCAACGGCGAGCTGAAGGTGACCAAAAAGTACCGTGGCTCGCTGGTATCCTGCGTACAGCGTTACGCGCAGGAGCGGCTGCTGGGCCGCGACGACATCGACGACGAAATGGTGCTCATCTCCTCCTGCCTGCCGCAGGCGGGCTGCGTGGAGGCCGAGCGGGAGGCCATCCGGCAGTACGGCAAATTCAGCCAGGTGTATGAGACGGACATCGGCAGCACCATCGGCGGGCACTCCGGGCCGGGTACCATCGGCATCGTGTTCGCGCGCAAGGGCAAGAACTGAACGGTGCGCCGCAAGGTACGGGAAAAAGGCTAAAACATATCTTCATAGTATGAAAGTTATTGACTTCTGTCGGGAAATCCGGTATCATTAGACCACAGAAGTGCGGCATAACAGCCGGGAATGAGCGCGCCCGCTTTCTGGAGAGAAGGCAGGCGCATTTTGCTTTTGCAGGCCCGGCGGATGTCCCTTACAGCCCACAAAAAAGGAGAGAGCAGGGATGTCTTGTTCCATCGAGACCCGCTGTATCCACGGCGGCTTCCATAAATATAAGGAGGACAGCCGGGCCATCAGCGTGCCCATTTACCAGACCGCGTCCTTCGGCCACGAGGAGCCGGGCCACAACGGCAGCGGCTTCGACTATACCCGCGAGTCCAACCCCACCCGCCAGTATCTGGAGGAGACGGTCTCCTCGCTGGAAGGCGCGGTGGATACGGTGGCCTTTTCCTCCGGCATGGCGGCGATCTCCGTCTGTCTGGAGCTGTTCCGGCCGGGGGACCACATCATCTGCTCGGAGGACCTCTACGGCGGTACGGTGCGCCTGCTGCACAGCGTGAGCGAAAAGAACGGCCTGCACGTGGGATTCGTGGATACGGCGGATCTGGCCGCGGTGGAACGGGCGCTGCGGCCCAACACCCGCGCGCTGTTCATCGAGACGCCGTCCAACCCCATGATGCGGGTCACGGACCTGCGCGCCTGCGCGGCGCTGGCCCGGCGGCAGGGCGCGCTGCTCGTCGTGGACAACACCTTCCTCTCGCCCTACCTGCAAAACCCGCTGGCGCTGGGGGCGGACCTGGTGATACACAGCGGCAGCAAGTTCCTGGGCGGGCACAACGATACCATCTCCGGCTTTTTGTGTTCCGGCGATGCGGTGCTGGCGGGCCGCGTCCGGCTGCTGGCCAAGACGCTGGGCAACACGCTGGCCCCATTCGACAGCTGGCTGGTGCTGCGGGGCATCAAGACGCTGGCGGTGCGCATGGAGCGCCAGCAGAGCAACGCCATGGCGCTGGCCCGGTGGCTTGTCCAGTGCCCCTGGGTGCGGCGGGTATACTATGTGGGCCTGCCGGACCATCCCGGCAGCGCGGTGCATGCCGCCCAGGCGCGGGGCGCGGGCAGCATGATCTCCTTCGACGTGAACAGCCCGGAGACGGCGCTCCGTCTGCTCAAAGGTGTGCGGCTCATCACCTTTGCCGAGAGCCTGGGCGGCACCGAGTCGCTGCTGACCTACCCGGCCCTGCAGACCCATCCCGACGTGCCCGCCCCGGTGCGCCGGCGGCTGGGCATCACCGACACGCTGCTGCGCCTCTCGGTGGGGCTGGAAGACCCGGACGACCTGATCGCCGATCTGGCCCAGGCGATGGAGGGAGGCCCCGATGCGCACATATGATTTCGACGAGGTGATCGACCGCCGCGGCACGAACAGCCTGAAATACGATTTTGCGCGGGAGCGGGGCCGCCCGGCGGACGTGCTGCCACTGTGGGTGGCGGATATGGATTTCCGCGCACCGCCCTGCGTGCTGGAAGCGCTGCAGCAAACCGTGGCCCACGGCATTTTTGGCTACAGCGAGACGAAGGAAAGCTATGCCGGGGCCGTCACCGGGTGGTTCGGCCGCCGCTTTGGCTGGCAGCCCCGTGCGGAATGGCTGGTCAAGACGCCCGGCGTGGTCTATGCGCTGGCCATGGCGGTGCGCGCGCTGACCCGGCCGGGGGACGGCGTGCTGATCCAGCCGCCGGTCTACTACCCGTTCTATGAGGTGATACGGGACAACGGCCGCACGTTGGTGGAAAACCAGCTGGTCTACAAAGACGGGCGGTACGCCATCGACTTCGAGGATTTCGAGCGAAAGCTGGCCCAGAACAGGGTCAAGCTGTTTTTGCTGTGCAGCCCGCATAACCCGGTGGGCCGGGTCTGGACGCGGGAGGAACTGGCGCGCATGGGCGAATTGTGCGAACGATACGGCGTCTATGTGGTGTCGGACGAGATACACTGCGACTTCGCGTTCCCGGAGCATCCGCACACCCTGTTCCCCAACGCCTGCCCCTCGCTGGCGGACCGGACCATCCTCTGTACCGCGCCCAGCAAGAGCTTCAATCTGGCGGGGCTGCAGGTCTCGAACATCTTCATCCCGGACGCGGGGCTGCGGGCGCGTTTTCAGCAGGAGATCGCCCGCAGCGGCTATTCCCAGCTGAACACGATGGGCCTTGTGGCCTGCGAGGCGGCCTACCGGGGCGGCGAAGCCTGGCTGGAGGATTGCAAGGCATACCTGCGGGGCAATCTGGATTTTCTGCGCGCCTGCCTGCGCGCCAGGCTGCCGCAGCTGCGGCTGGTGGAGCCGGAGGGCACCTATTTTGCATGGCTGGATTGCAGCGGACTGGGCCTCGCGCCGGAGGAGCTGGACCGTTTTGTCACGCAGGAGGCGCGGCTCTGGCTGGACGCAGGGCACATCTTTGGGCAGCAGGCAGGGCAGTTCCAGCGGCTGGTGCTGGCCTGCCCGCGCGCAACGCTGCGGCAGGCGCTGGAACAGATGGAACAGGCCGTCCATGCACGGGAAGCATTACAATAAAAATGTACGGATAAAACTGGCCCGGCGGCCCCTGCATAGGGGGCCGCCGGGCTGCATTGCTTTTTAAAGAAAAGGAGAAAGCGCAGCGGTCACTTCTGTTTGCGTGCCGCGATCTCGTCCAAAATGGCGTCCGCCACATCGTCCTTGCTCATCAGCGGCAGCTCGCGCGCGCCGCCGGCGGTGATAAATGTGACCACGTTGGTGTCCACGCCGAAGCCTGCGCCCGCCACCTTGAGGTTGTTGGCGACGATCATGTCAAGGTTTTTCTTTTGCAGCTTGGCGGCGGAATTTTCGAGCATGTGCTCGGTCTCCATCGAAAAGCCGCACAAAAACTGCGTGGTCTTGCGCGGGCCCAGCGTGCCCAGAATGTCCGGTGTGCGGGCCAGCGGGATGCTCATGTCGCCGTCCTTTTTCTTGATCTTTTCGTCCGCAGCGGCAGCGGGGCGGTAGTCGGCCACGGCGGCGGCCATCACCAGAATGTCCGTGTCCGCAAAGCAGCCGGTGACGGCCTCGTACATGTCCTGCGCCGACACGATGGGCACATCCTCCACAAAGGGCACCGCGGGCAGTGAGGTCTGGCCGTGGATCAGCGTGACCGAAGCGCCGCGCAGCATGGCCGCGCGGGCTACGGCATAGCCCATCTTGCCGGTGGAGTGGTTGGTGAGGTAGCGCACCGGGTCCAGCGCCTCCTGCGTGGCCCCGGCGGTGACGGTCACCCGCAGGCCGGCCAGATCCTTGGGGTGGGCAATGGCGCGGTAGATATAGTCCAGCAGCACCTGCTCCTTGGGCAGGCGGCCGCTGCCCACGTCCTTGCAGGCCAGTACGCCGCTCTCGGACGGGATGACCGTGATGCCGTAGTGCTCCAGCGTTTTGAGGTTATCCTGGGTGATGGGGTTTTCCAGCATCCCGGTGTTCATGGCCGGGGCTGCCAGCTTGGGGCAGGAGGCGGCCAGCAGCACGGTGGTGAGCATGTCGTCCGCGATGCCGTGAGCCATTTTGGCGATGACGTTGGCGGTGGCGGGCGCAACGAGGATCACATCCGCCTTTTTGGCCAGCGAGATATGGGTCACCTCAAACTTGAAGTCCCGGTCAAAGGTATCCACCATGCATTTATGGTTCGTGAGCGTCTCGAAGGTGAGCGGGGTGATAAACTGGGTGGCGTTGCGGGTCATGATCACTTCCACGTCCGCGCCGGTTTTGCGCAGCGCACTGGCCACGTTGGCCATTTTGTACGCGGCGATGCCGCCGGTGATGCCCAGCAGTACGCATTTGCCTTTCAGATCCATGGGCGTTCCCTCCTGTTTTTCGGCTGTAACGGCTCCATTATAATGCAATTTCATTGGCAAAACAATAGATTCTTGGGTAAGAAGTTTATCAAGGGATCTTTAAAGGGAAAAGAAGCATTTGACTTTGTCCATCCGTTGCTTTACTATAAAAGAAAAGTACTGCATTTTTACGTTGGATTGGCAGAAAGCGAGGCTGTTATGGAAGACATCACCTTATTTGACCTGGATGTGCAGGAGCTTGCCGGCAAGAAAAAAGGGCCGTCGGAGCTGGATGTTGTCAGGCTTCGTTTTGATGGGGTGGACTCCCTCTCCTGGCAGGAGCTCTTTTCCGGGTACGATACCCTTTATGCGATCACCTATTCCTCGGGGACCGAATTCATTTATCAGCTGTTAAAGCTGTTTCAAAACGCAGAGATCATTTTTGGGTGCGAGGCTGTGCTCTCCGGTTCCGTCCAGGAGATCATGGCGTATCAATGCAGGATGGTGGAACGCCTGCGGGATACCGCCGGAAAAATGAAGGTGGATCTGGTTTCGCGCATCGATAACGGAACCCTGCATATGTATGTGGCACGGGATACGCTGTCCCATGAAAAGATCTATCTTTTGTCCGCTAAGGACGGACGTAAGCGCGTCATTATGGGATCGGCCAACATGTCCTTTTCTGCCTTTGGCGCGAAGCAGCGCGAAAATATCTGTTATATGGACGATGACCGCGCATACGACTGGTATTTGGATTGTTACCAGACCTTGCGAAGCAACAGCACCGATGAGATTGGAAGAGAATCCCTCCTGTACGCAGACAGCGGAGAAAACCTCGAGCAGCTCCCCATCGCAAAAACGATCCGCACCCAAAAGGCGATCGTGATCCAGCCCACTCAGGAGAAGAAAGAAGAAGTGCAGTTTGCGCTGGACGTCAAAAATTTGGCGGCAAAATTTGCGTCGTTTGTTCCGAAGCCGGATAAAAAGGGAAAGGTGCAGCTTTCGCCTGAAAAGATCAAGACGATACGCCGGAAAGCTGTGGAGGACAACGAAAGGGAGCGGGAACTGCGAAAGGAATACCCGCAGCTTGAGATCGACCCGGAGAATAAAACCGTCCGCTTGAACGGAAAATTGCTGGATCTGGAGCCTCCCAAAGCGGAAATTCAAAACGACGTCCGGCTGTTTCTCAAATACATGAACGGCTATGAGAAATTCCATGGGGACGTATCCGGGATGCAGCGCCGGTACTACGAGTTTGCCAACTGGTTTTTCTGTTCCCCTTTTATGGCCTGCATGAGAGACCGGGCGATTCGATACAACCAGAATCTTTTGCCGTATCCGGTCTACGGCCTGGTTTATGGGCAAAGCAAAGCGGGGAAAACCAGCTTTCTGGAAACGCTGCTCAAAATGATGATCGGCCAAAAGACAAAGATCTCCGCACCGGACTTCACCCGCTCCAGCATCGAAGGACTGAAGCGCACCGTGCGGGGAGCCCCGATCATCGTGGACGATCTGACCAACGCCCGCTTCAATCAGCACGCGATCGAGACGATAAAAAACGATGACTTTGGCGTGGCGGAGCGCCTGACGCACTACCCCGCCGTCGTGATCAGCGCAAACGAGGACGTAAAGGCCGTGGCACCCGAGGTGATCCGGCGCACGGTGATCTGCCGGGTGCAGGCGGGCCTGACCAATACGGAGGTAATGAGCAGCAATATTGTGCGGCCGGTCCAGCGTGATATCGGCACCGCTTTTTACAGGGAATATCTGCGGCGGATGCTGGAGAGCATAGACGGCCTCCTGGAAGAAATGGAAGATGAGGCTTCCGAAAAGGCCCCGGATATCCTCGCCCGGTCGTCCGAGATCCTGTTTTCCATCTTTTCCGAATACGGGGAAAGCCCGCTGCCCGGCTATATCCGCACGCTCAGCCTGGAGGACTATTTCAGCGAAAAGGTGACCGGGAGCTATGCCATTAAGACGATCCAAAATGCGTGGAAAACGAGCCGGCCGTCCTTTGAGATCTCGACGCGGGCCAACGAAATACGGTATAATGCAGGCGCGACCTGGGAGGCAGATCGGATTTTAAAGGAGCTGCCGGAGACCCTGGAAGCACACAAATCGCGGGAGTGGATCGTAATGGATCTGGACGAGGCAAAAAAGTTTTTTGGGATCCCATTCCGCAAGTCTTGGCTGCCATGGGTTCGTTGACCGGGATCCTTCCTGCATAAGGCAATTTCACCAGTAATACAATAAAATCTTAAGAAAATAGGGTGGAGATTGGTCTTGTGCGCCGTGCGCAAATATTATATACTGGATACTGGATCAAGGAGTCTCCGGGCCCGGCGCGGCGGGGATCGTGCCCGCCGGAGTGCATTGCATGGCAGACCAAAAGCAGGCCGGAGAAGCTCTGGAAGCAGCCTGATGCGCGCGGCGCACAGGCAAGCGAACGTACAACTGCATAAGAGAAAGGTTTTCCGATGATTTTAGCCATTGATATCGGCAACACCACCGTCGCCCTGGGGGGCGTCAAGGACGGACGTGTATGCTTTGTGGCCCGGATGGATACCGTGCGCACCCGCACAGCGGCGGAGTACCGCGCGGAGATGGATAAGATTTTTGCGCGCCGCCGCCATCCGGAGCGGCCGGTGTATTTTGAGGGCGCGGTGCTCACCAGCGTGGTGCCCCAGATCACGGGCGCGCTGGCGGAGTGCGCCCGCCATTACACCGGCAAAAAGCCGGTAATCGTAGGGCCGGACATCCGCACCGGGCTGACCATGGGCGTGCCCCGCCCCGAGGCCGTGGGCAAGGACCGCCTGGTGGACGCCGCCTATGCGGCGGCCAACTTCCCGCTGCCTGTGGTGACGGTGGATATGGGCACGGCCACCACCTTTAACGTGGTGGATGAGCAGCGGGTGTTCCGCGGCGGGGTGATCTGCCCGGGCCTGTCCACCGGGCTGCGGGCGCTGGGCGACCGCTGCGCGCTGCTGCCCCAGGTGCATCTCGGCGTGCCGGAGCATGCCATCGGCGCCGATACGGAGGAATGTATGCTGTCCGGCTCGGTGATGGGCACGGCGGTGCTCATCGACGGGATGGTGCAGCGCATTGAGGAGGAACTGGGGAGGCCGGTGTCTCTGGTGATGACGGGCGGGCTGGCAAAATACGTCATGCCGCTGTGCCGCCACCCGCTGTCCTACGACCCGGAAATGCTGATGAAGGGGTTGGCGCTGCTGTATGAGCTGAACCGCCCCCGGCACGCCGCGGCTGAGGAAAAGCCGCATGGCCCGCGCCGCAGCCCGTCCGGCCGGGGCCACAACAAAAAGGCTGCCCAACCCTGTCTGCCGCGGCGGGAGGGTGAAACGGCCCATACGGTGTGAGTGCAGCCGACAAGGAAAGAGGGGGAGGACATGAAACTGGGCATCGTAGGCACCGGCAAGATCGTACAGGAATTTCTGCCTTGGCTGGCAAAATGCCCGGGCATCGAGCTGTGCGCGCTGTGCAGCACGCCGCGCTCGGCGGATCTGGCGGCGCGCCTGTGTGAAGAAAACGGCATCCCGCAGCATTTTACCGATTTTGCCGCGATGCTGGAGCCTGTGGACACCGTGTACATCGCGGTACCCAACCTGCTGCACGCGGAGTACAGCCGCATTGCGCTGGAGGCGGGCCGCAACGTGATCGTGGAAAAGCCTATGACCGCCGCGGCCTCGGAGGCGCAGGCGCTGGCCGCGCTGGCGCAGGAAAAGGGGCTGTTCCTGTTTGAGGCGGTCACCACCCAGTACCTCGAAAATTACCGCAAGATCCGCGAGCTGCTGCCAAGGGTGGGCACCGTGAAGCTGGTGCAGTGCAGCTTTAGCCAATATTCCAGCCGTTACGACGCATTCTGCGCCGGGCAGGTGGCCCCCGCGTTCGACCCGCAGTGCGCGGGCGGCGCGCTGATGGATCTGAACCTGTACAACATCAGCTATGTGGTGGGCCTGTTCGGCGAGCCCAAGCGGGTGAACTATGCCGCGAACATGGAGCGCGGCATCGACACCAGCGGCATCCTGACCATGGACTATGAGGGCTTTAAGGCGGTGTGCATCGCGGCCAAGGACTGCGGCGCGCCGGCCCGGTACGTCATCCAGGGCACCAGGGGCTACATTCTGCAAAAGAGCACCGCCAATGTATGCGGGACGGTCACCTTCCATGCCAACAGCGGCGAGGAAGAGTATTTTAACCTCAACGGCAAGCGGCCCCGGCAGGCGGCGGAGTTCGAGACCTTTACCCGCGCCATCGACGCGGGCGACCAGGAGCTTTGCCACCGGATGCTGGACACCAGCCTGGTGGTGAGCCGGGTGCTGACCAAGGCGCGGCAGAGCGCGGGCATTGTGTTTCCGTGCGACAAGCCGCGCCGGAAATGAGCCTTTCCTCTTTTTTGGCATTTTCCCTGGCCATTGTTTCGTGCGGTCCAAAACGCATCCCGCAGCGATGCGGGCAGGTTTGCGCTGTATCCGACACTGAGGGCGGAACGGCAGCAGGAGGAAATTAAACTATGAATCAAACAAAGTACGATCTTAAAACACTCACGCGTCTGGCGCTTCTCATCGCCATCGAGCTGGTGATGAAGGCCATCGGCCTGGGCAGTGTGCCTATGGGGCCGCTGTACATGAGCTTTCTCACCCTTCCCATCGCGGTGGGCGCCATCACGATGGGCCCGGTGGCCGGCATGGTGCTGGGCGGCGTGTTCGGCGCGGTCAGCTTCTACGATGCGATCACCGGCGGCTCGGCCATGACCGGCGCGCTGTTCCAGGTGAGCCCGATCCACACTTTTATTCTGTGCGTCGGCATGCGTATGCTGATGGGCTGGTGCGTCGGGCTGATCTTCCGGGCAATCAAGCGGTTTGACAAGCCCGGCACCTGGAGCTATCTGCTCGGCGCGATGTGCGCGCCGCTGCTCAACACCCTGTTCTTTATGGGGTACATCGTGCTTGCCTTCTACCAGTGCGACTATGTGCAGGGGCTGGTGTCCGCCAAGGGCGCGGCCAACCCGCTGATGTTCGTTGTGCTGCTGGTGGGCGTGCAGGGCGTGATGGAGTTTCTCGTCTCCGGCATTCTGGGCGGCATCGTGGCCCGCGCCGTAGCAAAGTTTTTGAAGTGATTCTTTTCTAAGGAACCTCTGAACAAATCACGCCCTTCGGGC
>CAZYAX010000016.1:0-12320 GCA_964646195.1 uncultured Faecalibacterium sp.
CCGGCAAGATGCGTGCCAAGCCCGAAGGGCGTGATTTGTTCAGAGGTTCCCAAGTGCATAAAATGCACGAAGAAGGAGGCGCCTATGGCAGTCATTCATATTTTGGACAAGCACACCGCGGAGCTCATTGCAGCCGGCGAGGTGGTGGAGCGCCCGGCCTCCGTCGTCAAGGAACTGCTGGAAAATTCCATCGACGCGGGCGCGTCCAAGATCACGGTCTCCATCGAATCCGGAGGCGTCAGGCTGATCGAGGTCAGCGACGACGGCAGCGGCATCGAGGCCGAATACATCGGTGCGGCATTCATCCGCCACGCGACCAGCAAGATCGAGAAGGAAGAGGATCTGAACAGCATCCACACGCTGGGTTTCCGCGGCGAGGCGCTGGCCTCCATCGCCAGTGTGGCGCGGGTGGAGGTGCTGACCCGCACCGAGGAGGACGAGTTTGCCTGCCTCTACCGCATCGAGGGCGGGGAGGAGCAGCCCATACAGCCCGGCGCACGGGGCGTGGGCACCACGATCCGGGTGCGGGATCTGTTCTATAACACGCCGGCCCGTATGAAGTTCCTCAAGAAGGATTCCAGCGAGGGCACCTTTGTGGCGGATATCATCGCCCATGTGGCGCTCAGCCATCCGGAGATCAGCTTCAAGTTTGTCCGCGAAGGCAAGCTGCAATATGTTACCCCCGGCGACGGAAAGATGCAGAATGCGGCCTACGCGGTGCTGGGGCGGGAGTTTACCCGCGGCCTGCTGGAGGTGGACGACCGCAATGGACAGTATCGCCTCTACGGCCTGATCACGCCACCCAAGAGCTGCCGCGCCAGCCGGAGCATGCAGTATTTCTATATCAACGGGCGCTATGTAAAAAACCGCACCATGATGGCCGGGCTTGAGAGCGCGTTCAAGGGCACCACGATGCAGGGCAAGTTCCCGGGCGGCATCCTGTTGCTGGAAATGCCGGTGGAGCTGGTGGACGTAAACGTCCATCCGGCCAAGACGGAGGTGCGCTTTGCGCGGGAAAGCGATGTGTTCGACGTGGTATACCACGCGGTCAAGCTGGCGCTGGCCCAGCCGGGCAGCGGGGAACGGCTGTTTGCGTTTGAAGGAAAAAATAACGATACAGCAGAAGAAAATTCTGTAAAGGAAAACAACTTTACAGGTCTTTCGGCGGTCATTCCGGGCCAGGCAGAGCCGGGAACCCTGCCAAACGGTGCAGGCGGTACCGTGAGCAGCGCGGTGGATCGCGCGGAAGCCGCTGCCAAAACGGATGCGATCGCAATAGACGCAACGACGCGCACAGCGGATGCAATAGAGGCGAAGGCGGGTACAGCGGATACAAACGCGGAACGGCCGGGGGAACCGCTGCCGGATTATGTGATCCCTTTCGATGAACCTCTGGTGCGCCGGGCGTCTCTGCACAGCCCCGGCTGGGCGGCGGCACAGAAGATGCCCGAGCCCGGCTTCCGGATGGCGGCAAGAGAGTCTGCGCTGGATATCCAGCCCGAGCTGCCGGAGGAGGAGCCGGCACCCTCCTTGGACAATATGGCGGCTTGGCAGCCGGCTTCTTCGGCCTGCCGGATGCCGGCCGGTACGGCACAGCCAGAGGCCGGCTATGCAGCCGCGCCGGGAAACGGCGTTGCCCCTGTGCCGGAAGCCGTTTCCGATGCGGCCAGTACGGAGGACTCTCAGGCCAGCCGCATCCCATCCTGGCTGCCGGCCCAGGATGCGGCGGGGCAGACCAGCCTCTATGCACAGGAGGATGGGGAGCCGCTGCGCTATGTGGGCGAGATATTCAAGACCTATATTTTGGCCGAGCGCGGGGACGAGCTGTGCCTGATCGACAAGCACGCGGCCCACGAGCGGCAGCTGTTCGAGAAGCTCTCGGCAAGCTACGGGCAGGTTCCGGGGCAGCTGCTGCTGGAGCCTGTTACGGTGAACCTTTCCGCCGAGGAAAAGCAGGCCATCCTCGAAAACCGCGCGCTGCTGGAAAATGCCGGCCTGGAGGCTGGCGACTTTGGCGGCAGCACAGTGCTGCTGCGCACGGTTCCGGCGGACGTGGAGCCTGCCGACGCGGGCGACCTGCTGGTGGAGCTGGCGGATAAGCTGGCCAGGGGCAGCCGGGACGCACTGAACGAGCGCACCGAGTGGGTGCTGCACTCCATATCCTGCCGCGCGGCGGTAAAGGCAGGGGATCGCACCTCGCCGCAGGAGCTGATGGCGCTGGCGGAGAAGATCCTCTCCGGCGAGGTGCCGCCCTTCTGCCCGCATGGCCGCCCCTGTGTGCTCAAGCTGACCCGGAAGGAGCTGGAAAAGCAGTTTGGACGCATCGTGTAAGCACCCGGTGCTGGCGGTGGTTGGCCCCACGGCCACCGGCAAGACCGCGCTGGGCATCGCGCTGGCCCGCCGCTTTGACGGCGAGGTAATCAGCGCCGATTCCATGCAGATCTATAAGGGGCTGGATGTGGGCACCGCTAAGGTCACACCCGAGGAAATGCAGGGCGTGCCGCACCACTGCATCGATATTTTATCGCCGGAGCAGCCGTTCAGCGTGGCGGATTTTACCGCCCGTGCGGCGCAGCTGGAGCAGGAGCTTTTCGCAAGGGGGAAGCTGCCGGTTCTGGTGGGCGGCACCGGGCTGTATGTGCAGAGCTTTTTGTATGGTCTGCGCTTTGCCCGGGAAAAGGCCCCCGACGGCCTGCGCGAGCAATTGGCGGAGGAGCTGGCCCGGCGAGGGCCGGAGGCCATGTACGCCGAGTTGGCCGCCGCAGACCCCGAAGCTGCCGCCGCGATCCACCCCAACAACCATGTACGGGTGCTGCGGGCGCTGGAGCACTACCGCGCCACGGGCCGGCGGCTGAGCGAGCAAAAGGCCGCGTCGCTGCCGCCGCAGCGGCCCTACCGTTCGCTGGTTTTGGGGCTGGATTTTGCCAGCCGCGACGCGCTGTATGCGCGCATCGACCGGCGGGTGGATCAGATGCTGGAGCGAGGGCTTTTGGAGGAGGCCCGGCTCGTGTACGAGCGGCGCGAGCGCTACAAAACGGCGGCCCAGGCCATCGGCTATAAGGAATTTTTTCCTTATTTTGAGGGTACTTCGGCCCTTGAGCCCTGCGTCCAGAAGCTCAAGCAGGCCTCGCGCAACTATGCCAAGAGGCAGCTGACCTGGTTCCGCCACATGGACGGCGTGATCTGGCTGGACGCCGGCTCGCCGGATCTCTGGCAGCAGGCGCAGCGCTGTGCGGAAAATTTTTTGCGGAAAGGATAGATGACCATGGAAAAAGACGCTTCGGAGCGCCGCGCTCCCGGCCTGCGGTTCATCCTGCGATGTGCGGTAGCGGCGGCGCTGCTGGCGGCCCTCGTGTATGTAGGCGGCCAGGCCATGCAGGTGGTGGACCCGCCCAATGCCTATGAAACGGCGCTGCTTTGCACCGTATCCGACGCGGTGGAGGCAAACGGCGTGCTGCTGTTTGAAGAGACGCTGGTGCCGGGCGAAGGGAATCTGGGTTATCTGGCAACGGACGGCGAGCGCGTTTCGGCGGGCACCGTGGTGGCGGAGGTCTATACCGACGCCTCTCAAAGTGCGCTGCGCGCCCAGCTCACCGAACTGGACCGGCAGATTGCGCTGCTGGAAAAATCCCAGAACACCTCCTCCACCCAGATCGACCTGCTGCTCAAGGAGCGGGCCACGGCGCTGTACGACCTGATGGAGGCGCTGGATCACGGGCTCTATGAGGCCACCTCGGAAGGGCGGGAGGCCTACCTTCTGGCTCAGAACAAGCTCCGGGTGACCACCGGCGAGGCGGCGGATTTTAACGCGGAGATCGCCGCGCTCCAGGAGCAGGAGGCTGTGCTCGAAGCGCAGCTCGGCACGCCGGCGCAAATCACCTCGCCGGTGACGGGTTACTTTATCGGGGCGCAGAACACCCGGCAGCGCACCGTTTCCACCGAGGAGATCCTCGCGCTGGACGCAGCAGGACTCAACGCGCTGCTGGAGCAGGGGGTAGATACCGAGCTGACCGGCTGCGCGGGCAAGGTGGTCTCCAGCTTTACCTGGTACTATTGCGGCGTATGCACGGCCCAGCAGGGCAAAAAGCTGCTGGACGCGGACGGCGGGCCGCTGAGCCGGAAGATCGAGATCCGCTTTCCCGGCCAGGTGGAGGAGGGCATGTCTGCCCGGCTCACGGAGGTGACGGTGGATGAGGCCAGCGGTCTTGCCCGTTTTGTGGTGAGGTGCGATTCCATCAACGGCGACGTGCTCAAGCTGGGCCAGGCCCCGGCGCAGATCGTGGTGGGCACCTATACGGGTCTGCGGGTGCGGGAGGCGGCCGTCCACTATGTGCTGGAGGAAAAGCCGGCCGGCAGTACGGCGGAACAGGAAGACGGGCAGGGGGAGGAACAGGGCGAGAATTATATCCCCGGCGTCTATATCAAATACGGGAACCTCGCACGCTTTTGCCGCATCGACCCGGTGGACGACGCCCACCCGCTGGTCAAGGACGGAGATTATCTCATCGTGCCGGTCAAGGGGACGGCGGGCTCGGTGAGCGAGGTAAGGCTGTACGATGAGGTCATCGTTTCGGGCCAAAATTTGTATGACGGAAAACTTTTATAGCGCCTGTTATTGACATCCGGGCAAAAAAAACAGATAATAGAAAAAGCTATTCATGGCAAATGAGCAGTTGAAACATCCTGCGGGAAATGGTTTAAAGGAAAGGAGCTCTTTCTTATGTCTATTGGTGAAAAGATCAAATCGTATTTCAACGGCGGCGACGAGTATGACGACGAGTATATCGACGACGGCCCCCAGATGGTGAACAGCAACCGGGGCGGCGACGCTTCCTACGAGGGCGAGGGCGAGGATTCCGGCAAGAACGGCAACCGCGTGGTGAACATCCATGCCACCACCCAGCTCAAGGTGGTGCTGGTCAAGCCCGAGCGCTTTGAGGATGCCAGCACCATTGCGGATCACCTCAACAGCAAGCGCACCGTCGTGCTGAATCTGGAGTCTACCAACAAGGAGGTCTCGCGCCGCCTGGTTGACTTCCTGTCCGGCGTGGCCTACGCCAACAACGGCCAGATCAAGCGCGTAGCCAACAGCACCTTTATCATCACGCCGTACAACGTGGATATCATGGGAGATCTGCTGGACGAGCTGGAGAACAATGGCGCGTTCTATTGATCCTGTTTCCCGTGCAGCGCGCGGGTTTGTGCCGGCGCAAAACGAGGAGGAGCGCTTTTTGATGCGCCACATCGAGGATCTGGCGCGTCTGGCCCAAACGCGCGGCATCCCGCGCTACTCCTCCTTTTTGAGCGACCGGGAGCAGGCCCTCGCGCAGGCAGCGCTTAACCGCGCCGCCTGCACCGCGTACCGCTTCGACGGCGGCTACCCGGATGCCGAACGCCGGCTTTTGTGCATCGAGCCGGCGGATACTTACGCCCAAAGCCCGCTGCGCTGTGTGCGGCTGACCTGCCGCCCTGCACCGGGCGCGGAGTTGCCCTCCCACCGGGATTATCTGGGCAGCCTGATGGGCCTGGAGATCCGCCGGGAGGCGCTGGGGGATATCGTCCTGCCGGCGGACCGGCCTGGTATGGCCTATGTCTTTGCGCTGGAAACGGTGGCGCAGCTGATCTGCCGCGAGCTGCGGCAGGCCGGGCACACTGAGGTGGACTGCGCGGAACAGCCGCTGGAGAGCCTGCCGGAGTTCCCGCAGGCGGAGCGCGCGCTGCGCACGGCTACGGTGTCCTCGCTGCGGCTGGATGCGGTGCTGGCCGCGATGCTGCGGTGCAGCCGTGGGATGGCGGCGGAGCTGATTGCTGCCGGGCGGGTGGAGATCAACCATCTGCCGGCCGCAAGCGTACATGCGCCGGTGTATGAGGGCGATGTGTTCACCGTGCGCGGCAAGGGGCGCTTCCGGCTGGTATCCCTGCCGGGAAAAAGCAAAAGAGAACGCCTGATCATAGAATATTTTCAGTACGAATAGGAATGGAGCACCTTTAAGGGCTTCTGCGGGCGCCGGGCGTCCGGGAAAACATAAAAATAAGGGAGGCAGCAAATATGGTTACAGCGCAGGATGTGCGTGCCGTACAATTTGACAAAAATCTCCGGGGTTACCGCACGGAGGATGTGGACAACTTTCTTGATAAGGTGACGGCCCAGCTGGAGCAGCACGAGGCCGAAGCAGAGGCGCTCAAAAAGCAGATCGCGGAGCTGCAAAACGAAAACCAGCGCATCCGGCATGAGCTGGAGGGCTACGAGGCGGACGGCGATATGCTCAAATCCGCCCTGATCAATGCGCAGCGCATGGGCGAGAACGTGATCCGTGAGGCAAACCAGAAGTCGGACGAGATCCTGCACCGCGCCAACCTGCGGGCGGACGACATCGTGCGCGATGCCAACGACCTGCTGCAGAAGGCGAACGCCCGCGCCGACGAGATCGTAAACGAGGCGCTGGACCAGAAGGCGGCGGAGGAGCGTGAATACGAGCGCATCCGCCTGGAGGTCACGCGCTTTAAGGCGGACGTGCTCAACCTCTACCGCAGCCATGTGGAGTCGCTGAGCCGCCTGCCGGAATACCAGAAGGAAGAGGAAGCTTCCGGGCAGGAGGAGCCGGCGGAACCGGCCGCCCTGCCGGAGGCTGCCGAGGCGGCCGAACCGTCCAATGCGGGGGAGGACTTCTGGGAAAAGGATGAAAGCGAGCTCAAGCTGGACCCGCCCCCGGAGGCTGCCGCGGCAGCGGATGCGGATTATTCCGTGTTCCAGGGCGTCAAATTCAGCGATTAGTGATAAAAGGAGACCCGGATCGTCCGGGGTCCCTTCTTATCCGGCGCCCCGCGCAGCGGGCCCAAACGGAACGAGTAGAAACAACGAGGAGTGTGGAACCATTGGCAAAGACCAAATCCCAATATGACAGTACCTTAAACCTGCCCAAGACCCTGTTCGAGATGCGCGCCGGCCTGCCCAAGAAGGAGCCGGCCATGCTCAAGGACTGGGACGAGAACGACCTGTACAACGAGCTCATCCGCCACAACGAGGGCAAGCCCCTCTTTGTGCTGCATGACGGCCCTCCGTATGCAAACGGCAGCATCCATATGGGCACGGCGCTGAACAAGATCATCAAGGACATCATCATCCGCCAGAAAAACATGGAGGGCTACCAGGCCCCCTACATCCCCGGCTTTGATACTCATGGCCTGCCCATTGAGCTCAAGGCCCTTTCGTCGGTGGGCGAAAAGAAGAAGGATATCTCCAAGCTGGAGCTGCGCCGAATCTGCCACGAATTTGCCACCGAGCATATCGGCATTATGAGCGACCAGTTCAAGCGGTTGGGTGTCATCGGCGATTTTGAGCACCCGTACCTCACACTCAAGCCGGAATTCGAGGCACGGCAAATTGAGATCTTCGGCGAGATGGCCAAGAAGGGCTACATCTACAAGGGCCTGAAGCCCGTGTACTGGTGCCCGGACTGCCGCACCGCCCTGGCTGAGGCCGAAATCGAATACGGTGAGGATGACTGCGACTCCATCTTTGTGCGCTGGCATATCACACAGGACCCGAACGGTGTGCTGGCCAAGTACGGCATCCCGATGGAAAAGGCCTACTTTGTCATTTGGACTACCACCACCTGGACCCTGCCCGCCAATGAGGCCATCTGCCTCAACGGCGCCTATGATTATTCCTTTGTGCGCATCGGCGATGCGTTCCACATCATGGCCACCGAGCTGGTCAAGGGGGTGATGGACGCCTGCCACATCGAGGATTACGAGATCGTGGGCGAGCCGGTGAGCGGCGCAGAGTTTGAGGGTATGCGCTATCAGCATGTTTACCTGCCCAAGGAAGGCTGGGTCATCCTGGGCGACCATGTCACGCTGGAAAGCGGCTCCGGCTGCGTGCATACCGCGGGCGGCCACGGTGTGGACGACTTCAACGTCTGCCAGAAGTACCCCCAGATCCCCATCACGGTGCCGGTGGACGATGGCGGCTACCTCACCGAGCAGGCAGGCAAGTACGCAGGCCAGCGGGTGTGGGCCTCCAACAAGACCATCCTGGCCGACCTGATGGCGGACGGCGCGGTGCTGGGCCAGATCCACATCAAGCATCAGTATCCCCACTGCTGGCGTTGCCACAACCCCATCATCTTCCGTGCCACCGAGCAGTGGTTCTGCTCCATCGACCGGTTCAAGGAGGAGGTCTACAAGGCCATCGACGGCGTGACCTGGATGCCGGACTGGGGCCATGACCGCATGAAGGGCATGGTGCGCGACCGCAGCGACTGGTGCATCAGCCGCCAGCGCACCTGGGGTGTGCCCATCCCGGCGTTCTACTGCAAAAAGTGCGGCAAATACCACATCACCGACGCCACTATCCAGGCTGTGAGCGAGTTGTTCCGCAGGGAGGGCTCCGACGCCTGGTACAAATACAGCGCCGAGGAGATCATTCCCGCAGGGGAGGTGTGCGAGTGCGGCGCCTCCGAGTGGGAGAAGGACACCGACATCATGGACGTGTGGTTCGACTCCGGCTCTACCCACCGCGCCGTGCTGGAGGAGCGCCCCGAGCTGCGCTTCCCGGCCGATCTCTATATGGAGGGCGCCGACCAGTTCCGCGGGTGGTTCCAGTCCAGCTTGCTCACCAGCGTGGCGAGCCGCGGCGAAGCGCCTTACAAGGCGGTGCTGTGCCATGGCTGGGTCGTGGACGAGCAGGGCAAGCAGATGCACAAGAGCGCCGGCAACGGCGTGGAGCCGTCCGAGGTCATCAAGGACTACGGCGCAGATATCATCCGCCTGTGGGTGGCCTCCTCGGATTACACTGCCGACGTGCGCGCGGGCAAGAATATCTTTAAGCAGCTCAGCGAGGCTTACCGTAAGATCCGTAACACGGCCCGCTTTATCCTGGGCAACCTGAACGGTTTTGATCCCAACACCGATATGGTGCCGGACGATCAGCTGCAGGAGATCGACCGCTGGGCGTTGGCCGCGCTGGATGACCTGCTCAGAGAGACCGACGCAGGCTACGCGGTGTACAACTTCAGCAAGGTATACCATGCGGTGTACAATTTCTGCGTGGTGGCCATGTCCAACTTCTATCTGGATATTGCCAAGGACCGCCTCTACTGCACCAACGGCACCGCCCGCCGCGCCGCGCAGACGGCGATGTACAAGATTCTGGTTGCGCTGGATAAGGTGATCGCGCCCATCCTGTGCTTCACGAGCCAGGAGATCTGGGACTTTATGCCTAAGACTC
Organism: uncultured Faecalibacterium sp.; assembly: GCA_964646195.1. Lineage (GTDB taxonomy): Bacteria > Bacillota > Clostridia > Oscillospirales > Ruminococcaceae > Faecalibacterium. Next base: position 9,233 of record CAZYAX010000016.1, read on the forward strand.
CGGCCATGAACAAGTACGTCGTGTTTGAGGATATGCCCCATGCCGGCCAGTATGCTGCCAGCGAGTCGTTTAAGGCCAAGTGGGCCACGATCATTGCGGTGCGCGATGAGGTCAAGAAGGTGTTGGAGCAGGCCCGTGCCGAAAAGATGATCGGCTCCTCGCTGGAGGCTGCCGTCACCATGTGTTGCAGCGACGCGCTGTACGCGCTGCTCAACAGCATCCCGATGGACGAGCTGGCCGACCTGATGATCGTCTCCCGCGTGGAGCTGGTTCAGGGCGAGGGCGGCAGCGCCACCGCGATGGAGGGCCTGGGCCTCGCGGCCAGCCATGCCGTGGGCGAAAAGTGCGAGCGTTGCTGGAAGTATTCCGCCGACATCGGCGCCCATGCGGCCTATCCGACGCTCTGCGCCCGCTGCGCCGGTGTGGTGGAGGCCATGGCATAAAAAACGAAGCCGGGTGTGTTGCCTGCACACAGGCGTCCCGGCAGGAAAGGGCGGCGCTCCCCGGTTTTGGGAAGCGCCGTCTTTTGTCAAGGGCCTGGCCTGATGCAGCGGCTGTTTAAACGGGGGCCAAAATAAAAGGGCGCAGCGTGCGCCTGCTTCGGGGAGAATTTTATGGCATTTATTATCATCGATCTGCTGGGCGTCGCCGCTCTGGTGGGCATCGACCAACTCATCAAGGCGTGGGCCATAGCGGTGCTGGAGCCGATGGGGGTGCTGCCCCTGATCCCGCATGTGGTAGAGCTGCGGTTTGTGCTCAATCAGGGCATGGCGTTCAGCCTGCTCAGCGGCAAACAGCTACTGCTCATTGTGGCCACCAGCGCGGCGCTGCTGGCCGTGGCATATGGGCTGTTTTTCCGCAGCCGCGGCAAATGGCTCCAGCAGCTGGCGTTTATCCTTGTCTTGGGCGGCGGCATCGGCAACCTGATCGACCGCGTGCTCAACGGCGAGGTCGTGGACTATATCAACCTGCTGTTTATGCGGTTTGCCGTGTTCAATTTTGCGGACATCTGCGTCTGTGTGGGCGTGGGCCTGTGGGTGCTGGATATGTTTTTGGAGGAATACAAAAACGCGCCCGAGGAGCCCGCGCCGCACAAGGAGCGCTGAGCGATGGAACAGCGTGAATTTGTGGTGGAGGCAGAGGGCGCGGGCGCGCGCATCGACCGCTTTTTGGCCGGGGAAGACACAGGGTTTTCCCGCAGTGCGCTGCAAAGCCTGATGGCCGAAGGGCATGTGCGGTGCAACGGGCGCGCCGTGGCCAAAAGCTTCAGGCTCAAGGCGGGGGATACCGTTTTGCTGGAGATCCCGGACGCAAGACCCATCGCCGCCGTGCCGCAGGAGATCCCGCTGGAGATCGTGTATGAGGACGCGCATCTGCTGGTGGTGAATAAGCCCAAGGGCATGGTGGTGCATCCCGCGCCGGGCTACCCGGACGGTACACTGGTCAACGCCCTGCTGTGGCACTGCAAGGGCAGCCTCTCCGGCATCGGCGGCGAGATACGCCCCGGCATCGTCCACCGCATCGACAAGGACACCAGCGGCCTGCTGGTGGTGGCCAAGGATGACGCCACCCACATCGGCCTGTCGCAGCAGATGGCGGTGCACAGCATCGAGCGGGTGTACAACACGGTGGTGTACGGCGGCTTTGCCCAGGACGATGGCTTTGTGGAGAGCGGCCTCGGCCGCAGCCGTACCGACCGCAAAAAGATGGCGGTTTACCCGCAGGGCCAGCAGGGCACAAAGTATGCCTACACCGGCTACCATGTGCTGGAGCGCTTCGGCGGCTTTACCATGCTGGAGTGCCGCCTCAAGACCGGCCGTACCCATCAAATCCGGGTACACATGGCGTCCATCCGGCATCCGGTGGCGGGCGATGCGGTGTATGGGCCGCGCAGCTGCATTGAGAGCCTGCACGGGCAGTGCCTCCATGCAAAGACGCTGGGCTTTATCCACCCGGCCACGGGCGAGGCGCTGCGCTTTGACTCGGAGCTGCCGGACTATTTTACCCATTTTATCAAGACGTTACGGAGGGGGCAGCCATGAAACAACCCTTGGAAGATAAGCTCGTGATCTGTGATCTGGACGCAGTGCTGCTGGGCGCAGACGGCAACGTGCCGCAGGTCACACGGGATGTGGTGCAGCTGTTCTGCACGCGCGGCGGGCGGTTCACGGTGTTTTCGCAGCGCTCGCCCCGCGCGGTGCGCACCCTGCTGGGCAGCGTGCGGGTCAACGCCCCGGCGCTCTTGTGCGGGGGCAGCCTGCTGTACCATTTTGTCACGGGCGAGAGCACGCCGCTGTGCGGGTTTGAAACCTTCGGCGCGGAATTTTGGAAAAAGCTGCCCTTTGCCTCCGGCGTGGGCATCGCGCTGCAAATGCGGGACGGTGCGACGCGGGTGCTGCGCATGAGCTGTACGCTTCAGCAGCATCTGCGGCAGGAATGGACTCCCTACTTTGTGGCAAAGCCGGAGGACATCAACAGCAAGGATGTGCTGCGGGTGCTCATATATCAGGACAGCTCCGGTATCCCGGTGCTTCAGTTGTTTGAAAAGGCGCTGGAGGAAAGCGCTGTGCCGCTTCGTGTGGAGCATTCCGGTGGGGATACGCTGGCCATCGCGCCCAAGTCGCTGTCCGGCGCCGTACAGCTCCGGGCGCTGTGCGGCGCCGCCGGGGTGGAGCCGGAGAATGTGGCCGTCGTGGCCGGCAGCCTGCCGCTGGCAGAGCTGGTGCGCAGCGCAGGCTGGAGCGCGGCGGCGGCCAATGCGCCGGCAGAGCTGCGTGTAGCAGCGCGGGAGGTCACACTTTCCAACAGCACGGAGGGCGCGGCGGCGGAGTACCTCTACCGCCTGGTGCGGCGCTGTGAGACGCCGGCATAGGATGCCGTTTTTCACGCTGCAAAGTGCGCGATGCAGCCGTCTGGGCGCGTGCGGAGACGCAAACCGTTTTTGCCCTGATATGACCGGATGAATACAGGACCGGCCTGTTGGTGCAGGAGAAAAAGCAGGATGCGGAGCGGCCGGAAGGGTTCCTGAGATAGTTCTTTTGATACTTTTTTCTCAAAGGAAGCTCTGAACAAATCACGCCCTTCGGGC
>CAZYAX010000017.1:0-8684 GCA_964646195.1 uncultured Faecalibacterium sp.
ACGCCGGACGGGAGTATAATACCTTTATCCAAAAGTTGAGCCGTTTCGGGCGGAAAAAACGTCACTTTAGCACTTTACAACTTTAGCATGGTAAAGTATAATGAGCCTGTACCGTGCAGGCGGTAAAACTGCCTGCACACACAGACCGGAGGAAGAAGGATATTGGGACCGATGGATTTTGAGCTTTCGATGCTCCAGCCCAAGGAGCGTGCCTGCTTCGCGATGCGGGCGCTGTACGAGGCGGCCGGCTGCCGCAAGTATCATATGAGGCGCTTTGAGGAATATGGCCTGTATCAGGAGAACCGCAGCTTTTTGTCTGCGGAGCAGGTCATTACCTTTACGGATCTGGACGGCCGCCTGCTGGCGCTCAAGCCGGATGTCACGCTGTCCATTGCAAAGTCCGCCCAGCCGCAAAAGGGCGAGACCTTAAAATATTATTACAGTGAGAACGTGTACCGCCCCTCCGCCGAGAGCCATACCTTTAAAGAGATCGCGCAGATGGGGCTGGAATACATCGGCGCGGTGGCCGGGCCGGAGATGGAACAGGTGATCGGCCTTGCGGCGCAGTCGCTGGCCGCGATCGGCCCGGCGTATGTGCTGGAAATCGGGCATATGGGCTATATTTCGGGCCTGTTCGATGCGCTGTCCATCCCGGAGAGCGCCCGGCACAGGGTGCTGGACAAGCTGCGCTCCAAAAACGCCCACGAGCTGCGGGCAGCGGCGCTGGCCGCCGGCGCGGGGGAGGCGGGAGCCGGGGCGCTGGCCCAGCTGCTCTCGCTCTGCGGCGGCTATGCCGCAACGCTGGAGCAGGCCGCCCGGCTATGCCGGAACGACGCCATGCGGGAGGCGGTGGAGCAGCTCCGCGCGCTGGAACCCACGCTGGAAGCGTGCGGCGGCCGGGTTCGGTTGGATCTGTCGTTGGCCGGCGAGATGGAATACTACAACGGCCTGATGTTCCGGGGCTATTTGCAGGGCCTGCCCCGCCCCCTGCTGCGGGGCGGCCGGTACGATCTGCTCATCCGCAAGTTTACGCCAGGCGCGGGGGCTGTCGGGTTTGCGGTGTATCTGGACGAGATGGACCGGCTGAGCGCGCCGCTGCCCCCGGTACAGCAGCAGAATCCCCAAAAGGCCATGCTGAACGTGGCGCTGCCCAAGGGCCGTCTGGGCGACAAGGTCTATAAGCTGCTGGAGAGCATCGGCTACGGCTGCCCGGAGGATTACAACGCCACCCGCAAGCTGGTGGTGGAAAACCCGGACGCCGGTATCCGCTACTTTTTGGTCAAGCCCAGCGACGTAGCCATCTATGTGGAGCACGGCGCGGCGGATGTGGGCATCGTGGGCAAGGATATCCTCACCGAGGCGGGGGCGGACGTCTACGAGCTGCTGGATACGCATCTGGGCAAATGCCGCATGTGCGTAGCCGCCCCGGCGGAGTATCAGGATGACCCCAGCCGCCCGGTGCGCGTGGCCACCAAATTTGTGCGCATCGCCAAGGATCATTACGCATCCATCGGGCGGGACATCGACATCATCAAGCTGAACGGTTCCATCGAGCTGGCGCCGATCCTGGGCCTGTCGGATGTGATCGTGGATATCGTAGAGACGGGCACCACCCTGCGGGAGAACGGCCTCAAGGTCGTGACCGAGTTTATGCCCATCTCGGCCCGTTTTATCGCCAACAAGGCCAGCTACCAGTTCAAGCACCGCGAGGTGAACCGGATGCTGGCGCAGCTGAAGGAGGTTATCGAACCATGATTCGGATCTATGAGTTTGACGCGCTGGCCCCGGAGCAGATCTTAAACCGTGACCTGCGCGCGGAAAAAAACGTGGAGGACGTGGTGGACGCCATCCTTGCGGACGTGCGCGCGCGCGGCGATGCGGCCCTGCGGGATTATGCGCTTAAATTTGACGGCGCGGCGCTGGACGCGCTCCAGGTGACGCAGGCGGAGATCGACGAGGCGTTTACGGGCATGGACCCCTACTTCCTCGAGACGCTGCGCATGGCTGCCGCCAACATCGAGGCCTTCCACCGCCAGCAGGTCCACAAGAACTTTGTGATGAACGAACAGGACGGCGTGATCCTCGGCCAAAAGTATACCCCCATCGAAAAGGCGGGCGTGTATGTGCCGGGCGGCACGGCGGCCTACCCATCCACCGTACTGATGGACGTGATTCCGGCCAAGGTGGCAGGCGTGAAGGATATCGTGATGACCACCCCCGCCGGCAGGGACGGCAAGGTGAACCCCGTGATCCTGGCCGCCGCCGCCACCGCCGGTGTGACCAAAATTTTCAAGACCGGCGGCGCGCAGGCCGTGGCCGCGCTGGCCTACGGCACCGAGAGCGTGCCTGCCGTGGATAAGATCGTGGGCCCCGGCAACATCTACGTCGCCACGGCCAAGCGCAAGGTGTACGGCAAGGTGGGCATCGACATGATCGCCGGCCCCAGCGAAATTCTGGTGCTGGCGGACGGCAGCTGCAACCCGGCCTGGGTGGCGGCGGATCTGCTGAGCCAGGCCGAGCACGACCGGCTTGCCAGCCCGGTGCTGGTCACCGACAGCGCTGCGCTGGCCCAGGCTGTGCAGGCGGAGCTGGAGCGCCAGATCCCGCAGCTGCCCCGCGCGGCCATCGCCCGCGCCAGCGTGGACGACAACGGCAAGATCCTTGTGTGCAGCGACCTGCACAGGGCCATCGAGGCGTGCAACATCATCGCGCCCGAGCACCTGGAGGTGTGTGTGGACGACCCCTTCGCCGTGCTCAACGAGATCAAGAACGCAGGCAGCATCTTTTTGGGCAAAAACGTGCCCGAGGCGCTGGGCGACTACTTTGCCGGCCCCAACCACACCCTGCCCACCAGCGGCACGGCTCGCTTTTCCAGCCCGCTGGGCGTGGACGACTTTGTCAAAAAGTCCAGCTTTATTTATTACACCCGCGAGGCGCTGGGCGGGGTGCAGGCGCGCATCGCCGATTTTGCCGAGCGTGAGGGCCTGCATGCCCACGCCAAGAGTGTGACCATCCGCTTTGAAGAAGAAAACAAGCCGTGTGTATAAAGCGTACAGCGCTGTTTTAACAAGCCTTTTCCCGGCCCGCAGGCCCGGCCTTTAAGATCGCCCTGCCAGCGCGGGATGCGCTGGCCATTCAAAAATTCTTTGTCAGGCTTTCTTTTAAGAAAGCCGAAAAAACCTGACCGCTGCACTTACCCTGTAAACACAGAAAAGAGGCCAAAGCTATGAGCCGATATCTCTCTCCCACGCTGGCCGCGCTCAAGCCGTATGTACCCGGCGAGCAGCCGCAGGATCAGCAGTACATCAAGCTGAACACCAACGAGAGCCCCTATCCCCCTTCGCCCAGGGTGGTGGAGGCCGTGAGCGCAGCCGAGGTGCAGAACCTCCGCCTCTACTCCGACCCCGCCTGCGCGCAGCTGCTGCAAGCGGTGGCCGCGCACTACGGTATCCGGCCCTCCCAGGTGATGGCGGGCAACGGCAGCGACGAAAATCTGTTTTTCGCGCTGCGGGCCTTTTGCGACGAGGAGCACCCGCTGGCCTATGCGGACGTAACCTACGGCTGCTATGCGGTGTGGTGCGATCTACTGCACATTCCCAGCCATATCATCCCGCTGGAGGCAGATTTTTCGCTCGACCCGCGCAAATACCACGGCCTGGGCGAGACCATCGTGCTCGCAAACCCCAACGCCCCCACCGGCCTGGCGCTGCTGCCGCCGGCCATTGAGGGCATTTTGCAGGCAAACCCGGGCAGCGTGGTGATCGTGGACGAGGCGTATGTAGATTTTGGCGCCGAAAGCTGCGTGCCGCTCATCGGGCGGTATGAGAACCTGCTGGTGGTGCAGACCTGTTCCAAGTCCCGCCAGCTGGCGGGTGCGCGGCTGGGTCTGGCCATGGGCAGCGAGGCGCTCATTGCCGACCTGAACCGGGTCAAGTTCAGCCTCAACCCGTATAACATCAACCGCCTCACCCTGGCGGCCGGCCGCGCCGCCATCGAGGACACCGCCTATTTTGACGCGACGCGGCGCAAAATCATGGACACCCGCGCCTGGACGGCGGACCGCCTGCGGGCGCTGGGCTTTGCGCTCACCGACAGCCGCGCCAACTTCCTCTTTGCCCGCACGGACCGCATGGAAGGCGGCGCACTGTACCGGGCGCTCAAGGCCCGGGGCGTGCTGGTGCGCCACTTTGATGCGCCGCGCATCGCGGACTATCTGCGCATCACCATCGGCACGCCGGAGCAGATGGAGGCGCTTGTGGCGGCCATCGAAGAAATTTTTGCACAGCAGGAGGTATAGACTATGCGTGAAGTACGAGTGGAACGCAACACCGCCGAGACCCAGATTGAGCTGACCCTCAACCTGGACGGCGTGGGCCTGTATCAGGTGGATACCGGCTGCGGCTTTTTGAACCACATGCTGGAGCTGTTCGCCAAGCACGGGCGGTTCGACCTGGTACTCACCTGCCACGGGGACGTGGAGGTGGATTACCATCACACCACCGAGGATGTGGGCATCGCGCTGGGGCAGGCGTTTGCCCGCGCGCTGGGCGAGATGCGCGGCATCCACCGCTATGGCAGCTTCTATCTTCCCATGGACGAGGCGCTGGTGCTGTGCGCGGCAGACATCTCGGGCCGGTGTACGCTGGGCTGGCAGGTGAACTGTCCCACCGAAAAGGTGGGCGACTTTGACGTGGAATGCGCCAAGGAGTTTTGGCTGGGCTTTGCGCGCAGCGTGCCCGCCACGCTGCACTTTGTGCAGTTTGCGGGCGAAAATTCCCACCACATTTTAGAGGCCTGCTTTAAGGGCGCGGCCCGCGCGCTGGCGGAGGCCGTGGCCATCGACGAAGCCTACCGGGACGAGATCCCCTCCACGAAAGGACTGCTGGTATGATCGCGATCATTGATTACGGCGTGGGCAACCTGTTCAGCCTGCGCTCCAGCCTGCAGGCGCTTGGGCTGGAAGCCGCCGTCACCGCCGACCCGGCGGTCATCCGCGCGGCGGACCGGGTCATCCTGCCCGGCGTGGGCGCGTTCGGCGATGCCATGGACAAGCTCACCGCCACCGGCCTTGTGCCGGTCATCCGGGAAGAAGCCGAAAAAAAGCCCCTGCTGGGCATCTGCCTGGGGATGCAGCTTTTGTTTGAAACCAGCTACGAGTACGGCGAGCATGCCGGCCTGGGCTTTGTGCCCGGCGAGGTCTGCCCGCTGGAGCCGGACCTGGGCGACAAGAGCCTCAAGGTGCCCCAGATCGGCTGGAACGCCTTGCAGATCGTGCGGGACGACCCACTGTTCCGGTATATCCAAAACGGCGAATATGTGTACTACGTCCACAGCTTCTACGGCAAAAACTGCGCCGCCAGCACGCTGGCCGTGAGCGAGTATTCCATCCCGGTCACCGGTGTGGTGCGGGCGGGCAAGGTGTATGGTACCCAGTTCCACCCTGAAAAAAGCGGCGATACCGGCCTGCGCATTTTAAAGGCCTTTGCGGAGCTGTGAGAATGTGCAATCGGGGAAATGAAAATCGCCTGTCACAACGTATGATTCAAAAAAGGCCTGCCTGGCGGCCGTCCCGCTGGCGGGCGAAGCATGAAGGAGCAGTTCTATGCAACTATTTCCTGCCATTGACCTGCGCGGCGGGCGCGTGGTGCGCCTGACTCAGGGCGACTACGACCGCATGACCGTCTATGGGGACGACCCCTGCGCCCAGGCGCGCGCCTTTTTGGAGGCAGGGGCCAAAAACCTGCACGTTGTCGATCTGGATGGCGCAAAGGACGGCACCCTCGCCAATTTCGATACCATCCGCGCCATTGCCCGCCAGGGCGGGCTGTACATCGAGGTGGGCGGCGGCATCCGCACCGAGCAGCGCATCCAGCAATATTTGGAGCTGGGGGTGGGCCGGTGCATCCTGGGTACCGTGGCGGTCAGGGACTTTGCGTTCACCCGCCGTATGCTGGCCAGGTACGGGGACAAAATCGCCGTGGGCGTGGACGCGCGGGACGGCTATGTGGCCGTGAACGGCTGGCGAGAGCTGAGCGAAGAAAAGGGCATCGACTTCTGCAAGCGGCTGCTGGACGCGGGCTGCACGGCTGTGATCTACACTGATATCTCCCGCGATGGCGCGATGCAGGGCACCAATTTGGAGCTGTACCGCACGCTGGCGCGGGAGGCGCCCGGCCTCGCCGTCACGGCCAGCGGAGGCATCTCCTATGTCAGCGAGCTGCTGGAGCTGGAACGGATCGGCACGGCGGCCGCCATCTTGGGCAAAAGCCTTTACACCGGTGCGCTGGATCTGGCCCGCTGTGTGCGGCTGGTGCAGAGCTGACCGCCGCCAAAGAAAGGATCACATCTATGATTACAAAACGCATTATCCCCTGCCTGGACGTGCGCAGCGGCCGGGTGGTGAAGGGAACGAACTTTGAGGGCATCCGGGATGTGGCCGACCCGGTGGAGATGGCCCGCATGTACAACGCCGCCGGCGCGGACGAGCTGGTGTTCTACGATATCACAGCCAGCTATGAGGGCCGGGCGCTGTTTACCGATATCCTCACCCGCGTGGCTGGCGAGATCTTCATCCCGCTGACGGTGGGCGGCGGCATCAATACGCTGGAGGATTTCGACCGGGTGCTCAAATGCGGCGCGGACAAGGTGTCGGTCAACTCCGGCGCGCTGCGGGACCCGTCGCTCATCCCGGCGGCGGCCCAGCGCTACGGCAACCAGTGCGTGGTGCTCTCGGCGGACGTGAAGCGGGTGGACGGCCAGTTCCGCGTGTTTGCTAAGGGCGGCCGGGAGGACACCGGCCGGGACGCGCTGGAATGGATCAGCGAATGCGTGGCAAACGGCGCGGGCGAGATCTGCCTCAACAGTATCGATACCGACGGCGTGCGCACCGGCTTTGATCTCGAAATGCTGGACGCCGTAGCCGCGCGGGTGAACGTGCCCATCATCGCCAGCGGCGGCGCGGGCAAAAAAGAGGACTTTTTGGAGCTGTTTGGCCATAAGGGCATCGATGCGGGGCTTGCGGCGGGCATCTTCCATCAAAAGCTGCTTTCCATCCGGGAGCTGAAGCAATATTTGAACGAAAATGGTGTGGAAATGCGCCTGTGACCTCTTGCGCTCCGCACAGGAATACGATAAACTGAAAGGGGAGGCGCACAGAGCCGCGCCTCCCCGCGATTCTTTTTGCATCGAGGGAACGATATGGAACTGAAATTTGACGAAAAGGGCCTGATCCCGGCTATCGTGCAGGATCACTATACCAAGCAGGTGCTCACCCTCGCCTACATGAATGCGGAAACGCTGGCGCTCACCATCGCCGAGGGCCGCACGGTATTTTGGAGCCGCAGCCGCCAAGCGGTCTGGCGCAAGGGCGAGACCAGCGGCAACGTGCAGCGGGTGGTGTCCATCACGGCGGACTGCGACGGCGACGCGCTTGTGGTGGAGGTGGTCAAGAGCGGCCCGGCCTGCCACACGGGCGCGGAGAGCTGCTTTTTCCAGCCGGTGTATGTGAGCAGCGAGCTCAAGCAGTTCAGCTGGCAGGCGCTGTATGAGCTGATAAAAGGCCGCAAAACGGCTCCCCAGGAGGGCAGCTACACCACCTACCTGTTCCAGAAGGGCAAGGAAAAGATCCTCAAAAAGGTCGGCGAGGAATGCACCGAGGTGATCATCGCGGGCGAAAAAGAGGATAAGGAAGAGACCGTGTATGAGATCAGCGACCTGGCCTACCATGTGCTGGTGCTGATGGTACAGGCGGGCATTTCCATTGAGGATGTGACCCGCGAGCTGGAAAAACGGCATGTGATCGACCACAAGGTCAAGCAGGAAAGGATGCAGTGAGCAGTTATGGCAGACTTTATGAGATCCAGCGTCCATTGTCACTCGACGCTGTGCGACGGCAAAAACACCCTGCAGCAGATGGCCTCCGCCGCCTGCGCGCAGGGCCTTGAGACGCTGGGCTTCAGTGGCCACAGCCACACCCCCTGCGACCGGGAGTACTGCATGACGCCGGGCCGCACCGCCCAGTATAAGGCGGAGATCGCCAAGCTCAAGATGGAGTATAAGGGCAAGGTGGATATCCTGTGCGGCATCGAGTGGGATCAGTTCTCGGACGATAAGCTTACCGGCTACGATTACTGGATCGGCAGCGTCCACTACCTGCGCGGCCCCAAAACGGGCCGGTATTACGAGATCGACTGGCGCCCGCAGGACCTGAAGGATTGCATGGACAATGACTTTGGCGGCGACGGTCTGGCCATGGCGGAGGCGTATTTTGCCTCGGTGGCCGAGGTGGCGGCCAAAAAGCCGGACATCCTGGGCCATCTGGACCTGATCAAGAAGCTGAACTGCACCGGCGCGTACTTTGACGAAAACGCCGCACGCTACAAGGCCGCAGCCCTGGGCGCGCTGAAGGCCGCCCATGCGGCGGATTGCCTGCTGGAGGTGAACACCGGCGGCGTCTACCGCGGCTACCGCAGCGACTTCTACCCCAGCTTCTGGCTGCTGGAGGAATGGAACAGGATGGGCGGCAAGGTGATCATCACCGCCGACTCCCACAGCGTGGAGAGCCTGACCTTCGGCTACGCCGACGCAGCCAAGCTCGTGCAGTCGGCGGGCTTTGGCAGCGTGCAGGTGCTCACGGTGAACGGCTTCGAGACGCAGGCGCTGTAAGAGGAACCGGAAAAAGGGCC
>CAZYAX010000017.1:8784-12283 GCA_964646195.1 uncultured Faecalibacterium sp.
CGGAGGCCCCTTCGTTTTGCCATTATTCCAGCGTCAGGGTGTGGTAGACGGTTCCGTCCAGCGCTTTCCAGAAAAAGGTGTTCCCGGACAGGAGCATATAGCTGTGCGCGCTGCCGTTTTTGGGGATGGACACGGAGCCGGGGTTCAGGTATAGGTTGCCCTCCCCAAAGGGCTCCCACGCGGGGATATGGGTGTGGCCGTGCAGCAGGATATCGCCCGGGCACAGGGGCGGCAACGCCCCCGTGTGGAACCGGTGGCCGTGGGTGGCAAAGATCATGCGGGGGCCGAGCGAAAGAATGCAGGAATCCGCCAGAATGGGGAAATCCAGCACCATTTGGTCCACCTCGGTGTCGCAGTTGCCCCGCACGCAGAGCAGCCGGTTCCTACGGGCGTTGAGCAGCGCGATGACCTCCTTGGGCGCATATGCGCGGGGCAGGTCGTTGCGGGGGCCGTGGTACAGGATATCCCCCAGCAGCAGGAGGCGGTCTGCGCCTTCCCGGTCAAAGGCGGCCAGCATCTCCCGGCAATAAAAAGCGGAGCCATGGAGATCCGAAGCGATCATCAGATTCATACAAAAGCATCCTTTCTGGATTCTGTCTGCGCGGGCGGGAACCGCCGCGAATGCAGCGCCCCGAAGGTGCAGCACAGGTGCTGCGCCTCCGGGGCGGCAGGCGTTTTTTCTATGGCAGCGTTCACAGCGCGGAATAACCGAAGCTGTTCACAAGCGCATCAATGTGTTTGCCGGCCTTGCACATCGGGCAGGAGCGGGAATCGTAGCTCGCATAGCCGGGCAGGTTGTTGGGATTGAAGATGGAAGTAACCGGATAGCCTGCCACCTCTTTTTCGGTGGAGAAGATCGCCGAGAGCATCGCGACCTGCCCCTCGTAGTAATTCACCGCCTCAATGGCGGCCTGCACCGTATAGCCTGTGGTGATGGATGCGGCCAGAATGAGCACATGCTTGCCCTTGACCATGGGGACCACGTTGTCGCGCAGGATGATCTGGCTGCCGGAGGTGTATTCCGGCGTGATCACATAGATGGTCTGGTGGGCGTTCATGTTCATAAAGCCGTCTTTCGTCAGCTCGTTGGCAAGGCATGCGCCAATCACCTGCGTGCCGTCCAGGCACAGTACGGTGTCAATGATCGTGCTGTGGCGGTAGGTGGCGATCAGCTCCTGTGCCACCTCCTTTGCCTCCGACAGGCGGGCCTTCTGGGTGGTCACATCGATGTAATAGTTGATATGACTGTGGCTCGTGGCAAAGTGGCCCTCGGCCACACGCAGAAATAGCTTGTGATTGCGGGTGGGTAGTTTTACCATATTGATCATAACACATCACTCTCCTGCCTGTTATGCACTGCGGATGGATTGGATGCATCTATTGTAACCGGAAAAATCTCTCGACACAATAACCAAATTCACCAAAAAAATTCTTTTAAATTATACTATATACACAAAAAATCCTCCGCATGGCACAAACCGTGCGGAGGACGGGCGTTTTTTACTTGGCGTATTCGACGGCACGGCTCTCGCGGATGACGTTCACCTTGATCTGGCCGGGGTAATCCAGCGTATCCTCAATCTTTTTGGCGATGGCGCGGGCCAGCAGGATGACCTGATCGTCGCTGATGACCTCCGGCTTGACCATGATGCGCACCTCACGGCCCGCCTGCACGGCAAAGGCCTGCTCCACGCCTTCAAAGCTGGAGGAGATCTCTTCCAGATTCTCCAGGCGCTTGACGTAGCTCTCCACGTTTTCGCGGCGTGCACCCGGGCGGGCCGCGCTGATGGCGTCGGCAGCCTGCACGATAAAGGCCAGCGGGGTCTTGGGTTCCACGTCGCCGTGGTGGGCCTCGATGGCATGGATGACCTGGGTGTTCTCCTTGTATTTACGGCAGATGTCCACGCCGATTTGGACGTGGCTGCCCTCGATCTCGTGATCCAGCGCCTTGCCGATGTCATGCAGCAGGCCGGCGCGGCGGGCCAGGGTCACGTTGGCGCCCATCTCGCTGGCCAGCAGGCCGGACAGCCAGGCCACCTCCATGCTGTGGTTCAGCGCGTTCTGACCAAAGCTGGTGCGGTACTTCAGGCGGCCGATGAGCTTGACGAGATCCGGATGCAGGCCATGGATGCCCAGCTCCATCACGGCGCGCTCGCCCTCGCGCTTCATTTGCAGCTCCAGGTCGTGGCGGCACTTCTCCACGGTCTCCTCAATGCGCGCCGGGTGGATGCGGCCATCGCCGATCAGACGCTCCAGCGTCATGCGGGCCACCTCACGGCGGGTCTGGTCAAAGGACGAAAGGGTGATCGCCTCAGGCGTATCGTCGATGATGAGATCCACACCGGTGGCGGTCTCCAGAGCGCGGATATTGCGGCCCTCGCGGCCGATGATGCGGCCCTTCATCTCGTCGCTGGGCAGCGGCACCACCGAGACGGTGGTCTCGCTGGAATGGTCGGCAGCGCAGCGGCTCACGGCCTGACCGATCAGGTTGCGGGCGATGTTGTCGCACTCATCCTTCAGGCTGGTCTCGTAGGCGGCGATGCGCACGGCTTTTTCGTGGACGAGCTCCTCATCCACCTTGTGCAGCAGCACCTCGCGGGCATCCTCCTGGCTCAGGCCGGCCAGAGTCTCCAGGCGCTCCAACTGCTTTGCGCGCAGTTGGTCGATCTCGGCCAGACGCACATCCACCTGCTCGGTGCGCTTTTTCAGATCCTCCTCGCGGCGCTCCAACGCTTCAGTTTTGCGGTCCAGCGCATTTTCCTTCTGGTCGATGCGGTTTTCCTGGCGGCTGATTTCGGCGCGGCGCTGCTTGATTTCCCGGTCGGCCTCCGCCTTCTGGGCATCGACATCGGCCTTCATCTTATAGACCTCGTCTTTCGCTTCCAGCACGGCCTCCTTGCGTTTCTGTTCGGCGGTCTTGATCGCTTCGTTGACAAGGCGCATGGCCTCGTCCTCGGCGCTGCCGATCTTGGCCTCAGCGGTCTTTTTCCGGTGCATTTCGCCCAGATAAAAGCCTGCGGCCAGCATAACCGCAGCGACAACGATCATGACCACAATCGTAATGACTGGGGACATTGATGTGTTCACTCTCCTCAAAAAATTAAAAAATTTGTGGAGACGCTGCGGCAGGGCGCAAAGCAATCCAACGGCAGGGAACCCGTGCAAAACGAAGATATAAAAACGCAGCAGAGGAAAAGCAAAGCCTCCTCCGGCGGATCTCATGGCCTCTGATAGGAACCGTTTATATGAAGCGGGCCGGGTGCCGGTGGGTTTCACAGCACGATATGCCCTGCAAACAGCATCTTATATTCCATCATTTATATTAAGTGACAAACGAAAACTTGTCAAGAGTATCGGCGCGAAAAATTTATCCAAAAACGGAGTTTGCCCACAAAAAGCGGAAAGGAGGCTTGCCCTGTATTTCCGCTTTTGCTACAATGGAAGCAAGGGAACCTCTGAACAAATCACGCCCTTCGGGCTTGGCACGCATCTTGCCGGC
>CAZYAX010000018.1:0-12054 GCA_964646195.1 uncultured Faecalibacterium sp.
GACATGCTGCGCGCAATGGTCGCGCTGCCCTGACCGCTGCGCACGTCATACTGCTCGATGAGCTTGTCCGAGTAGGCGCGCACCTTATCCTTTTTGATAAAACCGTGCTGCTGGAACTCCGGCTGCCAGTAGCGCTGGAGCACGATGTTGTTTTCCAGCGTATAATCCAGCACCAGGCCATGCTTGTGCCGGTCCTCGGGGATATGGCTCATGCCGTCCTTGGAGCGCTGGCGGATGCTTGCGTTGGTGATATCCTTGCCGCACAGCGTCAGCTTGCCGCTTTGCAGCTTTTCGAGGCCGGTAAGGCCGTAGACGAACTCGGTCTGGCCGTTGCCCTCGATGCCCGCCAGGCACACGATCTCGCCCGCGCGCACCTGGAAGGTAACGTCGCTCACGGCGTTTTTCTTGTGCCGGCTGCTCGCCATGGTCACGCCCTGCACGTCCAGCACCACATCGCCGGGCTTACACGGCTTTTTGTTTACCTGGAGCTGCACGTCGCGGCCTACCATCATGCGGGACAGTTCCTCCTTGGTGGTGCCGGCGATGTCCACTGTGCCCATGTACTTGCCCTTGCGCAGCACGGTGCAGCGGTCCGCCACCGCGATGATCTCGTTGAGCTTGTGGGTGATGAACAGGATGGACTTGCCCTCAGCTTTAAACCCGCGCATGATCTCCATCAGCTCGTCGATCTCCTGCGGCGTCAGCACGGCTGTGGGCTCGTCGAAAATCAGGATCTCGTTGTCGCGGTACAGCATCTTGAGGATTTCCACGCGCTGCTGCATGCCCACCGAGATATCGCTCACCAGAGCGTCCGGGTCCACCCGCAGGCCATACTTTTCGCTGAGAGCTACCACCTTTTGGCGGGCCTCCGCCTTTTGCAGAAAGCCCATCTTGTTGGGCTCCACGCCCAGAATGATGTTGTCCAGCACCGAGAAGCACTCCACCAGCTTGAAGTGCTGGTGCACCATGCCGATGCCCAGCGCGTTCGCATCGTTGGGGTTACGCACCTGCACCTCTTTGCCATTTTTGCGGATCACGCCCTGCTCTGGCTGGTACAGGCCGAACAATACGCTCATCAGCGTGCTCTTGCCCGCGCCGTTTTCGCCCAACAGGGCGTGTACCTCACCTTTGCGCAATTGCAGGGTAATGTCGTCGTTTGCCTTGATTCCAGGGAACTCCTTGGTAATATGGAGCATTTCGATTACAAAATCCTCTGCCAATTCGCTCACTCTCCTTTCGCACCATAGCGACAAATTTACACTGGTTTCATTATACCGTTTTGCCGCACCCTGCACAAGGTTTTTTTTATTTTTGCTTTATTTTTTTGCAAAAGTCATACTTTTTGTGTCTTACCGTTTTGCTGCTTTTTCCCCGTGTGCGGCGGCGCACACAGCCCCCGTTTGGGCCTTGCTGCGCATTTCCCGCACGCGGGCCGCAGCGGGGCTATCCTCCGGGTTTGCGCATCGCCCTACTCTCAGCGGCATCAAAAAAGCGGGGCGCCCGCCCGGGCGCCCCGCATGGAATTGCCAAAATGCTTCTTACTGGATGTAGTTGACGGTGACGGCGTCGCTGGTCTCGGGCTTGACGCTGTCCTCGCAGGCGTTATCCACCAGGATCTCGCCGGAAGCGACCTTAGCCTTGACTTCCTCGTAGTCCTCCTTGGTGAAGGTACGGAAGTTCCAGCTGTCGTCCGCGGTGGGCAGGCCAACGTAGTCGCCCTCCTGCAGGCCGAAGTTGCCGTTCGTGCCGCCGATGCTGTCCCACTCGCCCGCGTCGATGCTGCTCAGCGCAGTGGTGACCGCAGCGGACAGGCCCTTCATTGCGGAGGTGATGAACGGGTTGTAGCTGAAGCTGCCGTCGGCCACG
This sequence comes from uncultured Faecalibacterium sp., assembly GCA_964646195.1. Taxonomy (GTDB): domain Bacteria; phylum Bacillota; class Clostridia; order Oscillospirales; family Ruminococcaceae; genus Faecalibacterium. Next base: position 1,867 of record CAZYAX010000018.1, read on the forward strand.
CCGTTGACGCCGATGTAGTTCTGGTCCACGTCAACGCCGACCACATAGGCATTGGCCTTGACGGCCGCCTCGACCGCAGAGGTGTAGATGCCGCCGCCGCAGGCAAACACGATCTCGGTGCCGTTGCTGTACCAGCCCTCCATACGGGAGGTGATGTTGGCGTCGCCGTAGAACTGGCCGCCGTAGAAGTAGTTGATCTCAACGTTCGCGCCGATCTCCTGCGCAGCGTCGTCCGCGCCCTGGATGTAGCCGTAGCCATAGCGGATAACGGCGGGCACTGCCATGCCGCCCAGGAAGCCCAGCTTGGTGAAGCCGTCCTTGACGACGGAGTAGCCTGCCATGTAGCCAGCCTGCTCCTCCTTAAAGGTGATGCAGTAGATGTTGGCGGGGATAGTGTCGGTGCCGATATCGCCCTGGGTCACGTCCACGGCAATGAAGTCAATGTCGGGATACTGTTCGGCAGCCCATGCCAGCGAAGCGCCGTACAGATAGCCCACGCACACCACAGCCTGCGCGCCGTCGTTCACAGCCCGGCGGATCAGGGTCTCACGGTCCTCATCGGAAGCGTCCGACTCCGGGATGTAGTGCTCGCAGTTGTCACCCATATAGCTGGTGACGGCAGACCAGCAGGCCTGATTGAAGCTCTCGTCGTCGATCGTGCCGGTATCACAGCACAGGGCGACCTGGGTCAGGGCCGCAGCGGGGGCAGCCTCGGAGGAAGCAGCCGCAGCGGAGCTGGCCGGAGCAGCGGAAGAAGCTGCCGCGGAGCTGGACGAGGAAGAACCGCCACAGGCAGTCAGAGCGGAAACCACAGCAGCGGCGCCGGCCACGGCCATGAACTTACGACGGGAAATCTTATTCATAATGTACACTCCTTAAAAAAGTATAAATGATACCAAACATACTCTATTCGGACGGAACATGTCAATTTTTCACATTCCGTCTCTTAGTATAACAAGAATCACATCCATGCGCAAGCTATTTTCGATTACAAATCTTTTACAAAGTTTTGACCGGTTTCTTTCGCGATTACAGCACATTTGACGGCCCAAATGCAAACGGCAGCAGCTCGCCCAGGCTGCGCTCGATAAAGTCCTCCGGCGTTTTGGCCATGATCACGTTCAGCTCCGGCCCGCAGAACTCAAACAGCGCCTGGCGGCACACCCCGCAGGGCGAGGTGACCAGGGTGTTCACCTCGCCCATCCGCGCGCCCACCACGGCAATGTCGGTAAAGCGGGTTACCCCCTCGCTCACGGCCTTGAACAGCGCGGTGCGCTCGGCGCAGTTGGTGGGCGTAAAGGCTGCGTTCTCGATGTTGCAGCCGGTGTATACCCTGCCGTCCTCTGCCCGGAGCGCCGCCCCCACCGTAAACCGGCTGTAGGGGGCCACCGCCTGCTCCCGCGCGGCCAGCGCCATGCAGATCAGCTCCTGCTTTTGCTCCCGGGTCAGTTTCGTCATAAAAATCCCTCCGTTTTTTCGGTCAAAAAACGGCACAGCCCCGCCCCCGCGGGCAAAGCTGCGCCATTGGTCTGGATCAGTATTCTGCGCTCAAGGCCACCTTCATCATATCGGTAAAGCTCTTCTGGCGCTGCTCGGCGGTGGTGATCTCCGGCGAGACGAAGCTGTCGGAGATGGTCAGCACGCAGGCCGCCTTTTTGCCCAGCACCTGCGCATTGGCAAACAGCGCAAAGCTCTCCATCTCCACGCACAGGCAGCCGCGCTCGTCGCGCAGCTTTTCCCAGTAGGCAGGCTTTTGGTCGCTGGGCTGGCGGTAGAACACGTCCGCCGAGTGGATGTTGCCCTCAATGAGGGGGATGCCGCATTTAGCGGCAGAGGCGCGCAGCTTATCGTTCAACTGGGCGCTGGGCAGGGTGATGTCCTTGTCCCAGCCGCTCTGTACGCGGGCATAGTTGGACTCGGACACTGCGCCCGTGGCCAGCACCACGTCGAACAGCTTCGCCTTATCGGTATAGCTGCCCGCCGACCCGATGCGGACAATGTTCTCCACGCCGTAGAATTTGAACAGCTCATAGGAATAGATGCCGATGGACGGCATACCCATGCCGCTGCCCATCACGCTGATGGGCCGGCCCTCATAGGTGCCGGTGTAGCCCAGCATCCCGCGCACGGCCGTCACCTCGCGCGCATCCTGCAAAAAGGTCTCGGCAATGAATTTTGCGCGCAGGGGATCGCCCGGCATCAGCACGGTCTTTGCAAAATCGCCCATTGCAGCGCTGTTGTGAGGGGTAGACATGATGATCGCTCCTTTACGTTTTTTTCGGGCCGTATGCACGGCCTTATTTACCCTTAAAATAATTCTGCGGCGGCAGGTAGCTGCCGTTGTAGCGGATCTCAAAATGGCAGTGGTTGCCGGTGGAACGGCCCGTGCTGCCCACATAGCCGATCAGCTGGCCCTGCTTGACCGACTGGCCCACGCTGACCGTGAGCGACAGGCAGTGGGCATAGGCGGTGCTGTAGCCGCTGCCGTGGTTGATCTCGATGCCGTAGCCGTAGCCGCTGCCCAGGCCGGCCCGCTCATAGCCCGCCTTGACCACCACGCCGCTGTCCGAGGCGTAGATGGGGGTGCCCGCCGGGGCGCAGATGTCCACGCCTTTGTGCCCGCTGGAATACCAGCGCGAGCAGTACTGGTACGCCGGCACCGGCCACATGAAGGTGCCGTTGCCGATGGCCGCAATGCTGCCGCTGGGCAGCTTTGTGCCGGTCACGATCTTTTCGGCCACCGGCTCCCGCACCACCTCGCTGCGCAGGATATCCCGCTCCAGCAGCACGCCGCTGGTATCGTAGGTGTCCTCCGCAGTGATGCTGCGCACGCCGTTCTCACCCTTTTGCACGGTGCGCACGGTGCCGTAAGCATAATCGCCGGAGGTGCTCTTTTCGGTGGTATAGGGGATCTCCTCCTGCCACACCACGGTGTGTGTGATCCACACCTCCAGCCGGGCCTCCTCCTTGGTGACCACCAGGCTGTTGCCCGGCAGCAGCAGGGAGTTGGTGTCCAGCCCGATGTCCGTATTCAGCGCGCACAGCTCGCTCACGGTGAGGCCGTTTTTGGAGGCGATCAGGCTGATGCTGTCCCCCTCCACAATGGTATAATTGCGCTGCTCCTGCTGTACGCCGGAGAGATATTCCACAATGGCGTCATAGTCCGCAAAGCTGTCGTTTAAAAAGATGCCGTCCACCAGCTCCACGTCCCGGTTAAAGCGAACCTTGAGGTCGGGGTCGTCCGGGTCCTCATAGGGGGAGATCAGCCCGTTGATGTAGCTGCGCAGGCGGCTGCCCTCGGCGCACACCATGGTGAGCTCCCCGTCCAGATACAGCGCCGTGCCCTGGGAGATCTCGTCGCTGGCCGTGCGCAGGATGGTATCCACCATCTCATTTTCACTCATTACGTCGGTGGAAACGGCCAGCGTGTAGGCCGGCTCGATGGTCCAGTGCTCCTTATTGCTGCCCGCGTAGTTGATACGCTCGATCACGGCCTCGCGCGCCGCGTCGAACACGCTCTCGTTCTCCACATAGCCCACGGTCTCGCCATTGACCTGCACCGCCAGCGTATAGTGGTAGCCGATGATCGTCTGCACCACCGTCCAGAACAGGGCCGCAGCCGCCAGCGGGATGATGTACGCCACCGACTTGGGCAGCAGGTTGGCATAGCGCCGGATGCCGCGCCCCAGATAACACAGCTCGGCCCAGACAGCCGCAAGCCAGCCGCGCTCCCGGCGCACCGCGCGCCCGTGCATGTGCAGGTTATAGATGCCGCGCGCAAACACATAAAACGGCCCGAACAGCTCCCGCACCATCTGCGCCGCACCGGGGAACGCCGTGCTTTGCAGCCTCCGGACCACCTCACGCGCCACATGGACGGCCGCATGCCCGCCCTTTTTCAGCTGGCGGCCGGCGCGGATAACGGTATATTCGGCGGTAAAGCCCACGGTATACAGGCCCTCGCCCACCGTGTGCGCCAGCGGCACTGCCATCGCCCATCGCCTTGTTTTATCCATACGCTGCTGCGTATTCTTGCGGAAATGATGGCTGCGCCGTATGTGGAAGCACTGCGCCCGCGCCCAAAGGCTGCGCCATTTTTCCCGCCAGGAGTCCGGCTTCCGGGGCGGCTGCCCGCCCTCCTGCCGCTCCCTGATCTTTTCTTCGACCAAAAGGTTTTTCTCCTTTCCGGTTGTGGTATTTTCGTTTCCTTCACACATCCGAAAAACCGTCCCGGCGTACAGGCCGGACGCACCGCGCAAAAAACAACGCCCGCTGCCCGGCCTGCGCGCCGCCCGTCCCCGTGCGGCCATCCAGGCTAAGCCCCGTCGTTTTTCCTTCTTCCATTATACTCCCAAGCTGCGGTGAGGCAAGCGTTCCCACAAAATTTGGGCAAAGGTTTCACCGAGTTTTCACTCTCTTTCCGCAATCAGCGCCGCCATATCCGGTGGCAAGGGGCTTTCCGCCGTCACGGTGCGCAGGCGCAGCGGCATCTCCACACAAAAGCCGTCCTCTATGCGCTGCCCGCAGGGCACGGCAAAGGTCTGGCGCGCGCAGTGCAGCGCCTGCCGGCCGATGCGCTCCCGTGTGCCGCCATACAACACGTCCCCGGCCAGCGGGTGCCCCAGCGAGGCAAAATGCACCCGGATCTGGTGGGTGCGCCCGGTCACCGGCACGCATGCTGCCAGCGAGAGGCCGCCCCGCACACACTGCACCGTGTATTCGGTGCGGCTGGGCTTGCCCCCGGGCGTCACACAGCGGCCGATGATGCTGCCGCCCTGCCGCCCGATGGGCGCGTCGATCACGCCCGGCCCCAGGGGCAGCTCGCCCTCGGCCACCGCGAGGTAGAGCTTGGCCACATGGCCCGCCAGCAACGGCGCGGCGTAGGCGTGCTTGGCCGCCAGCACAAGGCCGCTGGTGTCCTTATCGATGCGGTTCACCGGGCGGAACACCGGGCTCCGGCCCCGCGACGCCATCAGCGCCGCATAGCCGTTTGCCAGCGTATTGCCCGGGTAATTCAAGGTAGGATGCACCGCCAGTCCGGCGGGCTTGTCCAGCACGAGGGCAAAATCGTCCTCATACACGATGCGCACCGGCACCTCCGGCTGGGGCTCCACGCCCGCGCCGTCCTCCTCCGGCAGCGCGAAGGAAATCACCTGCCCAGGGTATACCCGCCGGTTTGCAAGCACCGGCGCGCCGTCCGCCCAAAAGCCGCCGCCGTGGAACTTGACCGCGCGGGAAAGGCCGGTGGAGAAGGCGCACTGCCGCAGGAAATCGCGCAGCAGGATGCCGCCTTCATATTCGGGCGCGCAGGGCACCGGAAAATACAGGCGCATCGCCGCCCCTCCCATCCCATATGGCAAAATATATATACATCAGTATACCAGAAAACCGCCCCGCTTGCAAATCCTCTTTTTTTATGATATCATAAAGCGCGGAAAACGAGTGGAACATACGGCGGCGGGGCGGCTTGGACCGCTCTGAGGAAAGTCCGGGCTTCACAGAGCACGGTAACTGCTAACGGCAGCCGGGGGTGACCCCAGGGAAAGTGCAACAGAAAGCAAACCGCCGCGCCCCCGGCGCGGTAAGGATGAAAGGGCGAGGTAAGAGCTCACCAGCGCATGGGTGACCATGCGGCTTTGTAAACCCTACCGGAAGCAACACCTATAGGGGGCATACAGCGTTGCTCGCGCGCCCCGATGGTGGCACGAGCCCGTCAGCAATGGCGGGCCTAGACAGATCGTCGTTTAATACAGAACCCGGCTTACGGTCTATCTCGTTTTCCGTTTTTTTGCAATGTGACAGGCCCGCGCAAAACGCATACTCCGATGCTCTGGCGCGGGCCTGTTTTTTACGAATGGGCAAGCGGACGGCGGGCAGGCAAAGCGGCGCGGCTTGCCCAAACGCAGGCATTTTCCGGGCCTGTTTTTTGCCCATCTTTACGCCGGTGTGCATCGGTGCAGCTTTTGTTTCCGGCCGTATGCCTTCTCTCGCCGGACCTCCCCCCACCAGACCCTGCGCCCCAAAAATATTTAGATTCGTCTCTTTTCGTTTGGGGCGCAATGTGGTATACTATGCTAACAGCCGTCGGGCCGCTTGCTTGTAAGTATACCGCAAGGGAACCGCCGGATCGATCCCAGCCAGCGCCTTGGCGCGCATTCCAGACTGGGGCAGAGGCTTTCAAAATGCGGGCAATTGCAGGCGCGCAGCGCCGCCTGAGCCGGCCTTTTCCGGCCCAGGCTACAGCTGCGCATATGCTCTATACCATAAGACAGGATGTATCCTTATGAAACATGGATTTTTAAAAACCGCGGCGCTCTCCCCCTCCCTGCGCGTGGCGGACTGCGCCTATAACACCGCCCAGGTCATCGAGACGATGCAGGACTGCGCTGCGCAGGGCGTGCGGCTGGCGGTCTTCCCGGAATTTTGCATCACCGGCTACACCTGCGGCGATCTGTTTTTGCAGCGCACGCTCCAGCAGGGCGCGCTGCAGGGGCTGGCCGCCATCCTGGAGGCCAGCCGCACGCTGGATCTGGTGGCCCTGGTGGGTCTGCCGGTAGCCGTGCGCGGCAAGCTGTATAACTGCGCCGCCGTAGTGTGTCGCGGCGAGCTGCTGGGCCTTGTGCCCAAAACCTGCCTGCCCTGCTACGGCGAGTTTTACGAAAAGCGGCAGTTCACCCCCGGCAGCACCGAGATCGAGACGGTCACAGTGCTGGGCCGGCAGGTGCCCTTTGGCACCTCGCTGCTGTTCCGCTGCCGCACCATGACCAGCTTTGTGCTGGGCGTGGAGCTGTGCGAAGATTTGTGGAGCGCGCTGCCGCCCTCCACCTTCCACGCGCTGGCCGGCGCGACCGTGATCGCCAACCTCTCCGCCAGCGACGAGACGGTGGGCAAGGCCGAGTACCGCCGGGCGCTGGTGGCCAATCAGTCGGCACGGCTGCTGTGCGGCTACATCTACGCCTCCGCCGGCCACGGCGAGAGCACGCAGGACATGGTGTTCGCCGGGCATGACCTGATCGCGGAAAACGGCTCCGTCCTGGCCGAGGCCGCGCCCTTCAGCGGCGAGGCCGCCGTGACCGAACTGGACTGCCAGCGCCTGGAGAGTGAGCGCGCCCGCAACACTGGCTTCGTGCCGATGGCGGACGGCTATGTTACCGTGGAGTTCGACCTGGCCGCCGCCGACACCCGCCTCACCCGCCGGATCGACCCGGCCCCCTTTGTGCCCAGCGACCCGCGCCGCCGCGCCGAGCGCTGCGAGCTTATTTTGAAAATGCAGGCCGACGGCCTGGCCAAACGGCTGGAGCACGCCCACGCCAAAACGGCGGTGATCGGCATCTCCGGCGGGCTGGACAGCTGCCTGGCTCTCCTCGTGGCCGTGCGCGCCATGAAGCAGCTGCACCGCCCGGTGCGGGACGTGCTGGCCGTAACTATGCCCTGCTTCGGCACCACCAGGCGCACCCGCAGCAATGCGGAGATCCTGTGCAGCGAGCTGGGCGTCTCCTTCCGCGAGATCGACATTACCCGCACCGTACTCAGCCATTTTGCGGACATCGGCCAGGCGGAGGATAATTTCGACGTCACCTTTGAAAACGGGCAGGCCCGTGTGCGCACGCTGGAGCTGATGGACACCGCCAACCGCACCGGCGGTCTGGTGGTGGGCACCGGCGATCTGTCGGAGCTGGCGCTGGGCTGGGCCACCTACAACGGCGACCACATGAGTATGTATGGCGTGAACGCCGGCGTGCCCAAAACGCTGGTGCGCCACCTTGTGCGCTACGAGGCTGACACCGCCGCCTCCCCCGCGCTGCGCGGCGTGCTGCTGGACATCCTCGATACGCCCGTCTCCCCGGAGCTTTTGCCCGCGCAGGAGGGCGAGATTGCCCAGCGCACCGAGGATCTGGTGGGCCCGTATGAGCTGCACGACTTTTATCTTTACTATGTGCTGCGGTTCGGCTTTGGACCGGAAAAAATCTTCCGCCTCGCCAAGGCCGCCTTTGCCGGGCGGCCGGAGTACCCGGACGAGGTGCTTTACAAGTGGCTGCGCAACTTCTACCGGCGGTTCTTTGCCCAGCAGTTCAAGCGCAGCTGCCTGCCGGACGGCCCCAAGATCGGCAGCGCCACCCTTTCGCCCCGGAGCGACTGGCGTATGCCCAGCGACGCTTCGGCCGCGCTGTGGCTGGCCGAGCTGGATCAGATGCCCCATTGACCGCCCGGAGGGAGCCGTATGAACAAAAAAGCATGGAAGCAAAACCTGATTTTCGCCCTGATCGTCCTGCTGGCGGCGGCAGCGCTGCTGGGCTGGCGTTTTTGGAAAAACCGCCAAAACGCCGGCCTGCCGGTCACCGCGCGGCTGATCTACGGCGACGCCGGCGAAACGTTGGATATCCCACTGGAGCAGGACGGCATTTTTGACGTAGACACAGGCAAATATACCGTCCACATCGAAGTGCAGAGCGGTGCGGCCCGGTTTGTGGATTCGCCCTGCCCGGATCATGTGTGCGAGAGCTTTGGCTGGGTGAGTCTGGAGGATCAATCCGCCATCTGCATGCCGGCGCGCGCGGTGCTCACCGTGGTGCCGAAATCCTAAATAACCTCCGGCGCTGTCTGGTATGCAGGCCGGACGCATCGCTGCAAACCGCCCGGAGGCATTTTCACACTGCAAAGGAGTCACTATGGCAAAAATCAAGCGTTCTCCCTCTCCGGAGGGAAACGAGGCCTCCGACGCCGCCGAAAACGGCGGTGGGGCTATTTACACAGGGCCCGGTGCGGGCCCTTCGATCTACGATATGCTGGAAGACCCGGTCCCTTTGGAGGAGGAAGGGAGCACGGCCGTCTACGAAGCAGGCCCGGACGGCGCCGGCCCGGTCGGAGAGGGACATACTATGATCTACGATACCACCCCCGAAGAAGACGATCCCGCGCCGGAGCGCCGCCGCATCCCGAAGCGCGGCTGGCTGCTGCTGGCGCTGCAAACGGCGCTTAGCGCGGGGGCGCTGTTCCAGCTCTACCGCACGCAGATGCTGCCCACGCTGCTCTTTGCCGTTGCCGGCGTACTGCTGGCGCTGCTGCTGGTCCTGGTATTCTGCTGGCAGCGTCACCGCGTCCGCGGCGTGCTGGCCCGGCTGCTTTCGCTGGTGCTGTGCGCGGCGCTTGCCGTTGGCTGCATCTTTGCGCAGCAGGGCCTGCAAGCTCTTTCGGACGTCACCTCCGGCCTGCTGGCCGGGCAGGAGGCACGCGCCATCGTCAACGAGCCCTTTGTGGTGTACTTGAGCGGCGTGGACACCCGCGGCGATCTGACCGAAAACGCACGCAGCGACGTGAATATCCTGGCGGTGATCAACCCGGTCACCAAGCGCGCCGTGCTGATCAACACCCCGCGCGACTACTATGTGGACCTGGCCGGCACCGGCAGCAAGGATAAGCTCACCCACGCGGGCCTGTACGGCGTGGAAACCTCCATGGATACGCTGGGCGCGCTGTACGGCACGGATGTGGATTACTATGTGCGCATCAACTTTGCCGGGTTTATGAGCATTATCGACGCGCTGGACGGCATCGACGTCTATTCCGACTATGCCTTCACCTCGGTGGGCAGCCCCGGCTACTACGACCCCACCGATTTTGTGGAGGGCTGGAACCATATGGACGGCAAGGCCGCCCTCGCCTTTGCGCGGGAGCGCCACGCCTTTGCCTCCGGCGACGTGCAGCGCGGCATCAACCAGATGAAGGTGATCCAGGCCGTGCTGGATAAGATCCAGTCGCCCTCCCTGCTGCTGAGCTATTCCCGCCTGATGGCCACTCTCTCGGACTGCTTCGTCACCAACCTTTCCAGCGAGCAGATCTCGGCGCTGGTGCGTATGCAGCTGGGCGACGGCGCGCAGTGGGAGATCGAGAGCTTTTCGGTGACGGGTTCCAGCTCCAGCAGCACCAAGTGCTATTCCGCCCAGGGCCAAAAGCTCTATGTGATGCTGCCGGACGACGCCACCGTGGGCCAGGCCCAGGAGATGATCCAGGCCGTGCTGCTGGGCGAAGAGCCCGGCGCGGAGAGCGGGGACGGCGACGGAGAGAGCACAGCAACCGGCAGTACATGAGCCCACCGGCTGCGAAGTGCACAGGCCGGGCGGGGAAGACGCCCAAGACGCCGGCAGCTCCTTGGGCGGAGAATGACCCGCCCGCTTTCTCCCCTTCTAA
>CAZYAX010000019.1:0-11838 GCA_964646195.1 uncultured Faecalibacterium sp.
TTTTTTATGCCGCGCCGGTAGAAATCTTCCCTCGAACTGTGCTATACTAAGGTTGGCCGTTTGCCAAAATCGAACGAAAACATCGAGGAACACAGCTTATGTATCAGCATATTATTTTTGATCTGGGCGGCGTTATGGTAGAGTGGAACCCCAGAGACTATCTGATGGAGCGCTTCTGCCGCGCCGGCATCGAGGAGACCGTGTACAACATCACCTTCGGCAGTGACACCTGGAAGCAGCTGGACGCCGGGCTCGTCACCCGGTATGAGGCCAACCAGCAGATGCTGGCCCGCGCCCAAAAGGCCGGCTGCGCCTTTGAGGTACAGGAGGTTCTGGACAACTGGCTGCGCATCATGCGCCCACGCCGCCGCATGATCGATCTGGCCCTGCGGCTGAAAAAGCATGGCTATTCCATCTATTATCTAAGCAACATCGCCTCCGATACGCTGCAATATTTAATGGATCGCGACCTGGGCGGCGTGTTTGACGGAGGCGTTGCCTCCTGTGAGCTTCACATCAACAAGCCCGACCCCCGCATTTACCAGGCGCTTCTGGCTAAATACGGCCTCTACCCCAGGGAATGCGTTTTTATCGACGATACGCTTGAAAATGTGCAGGCCGCCTTTAAGCTGGACATCACCGGCGTACCCATGCGCAGCAACGTGGGCACACTGATCCGCAGCCTGGCCGCCTGCAATATCGCCCTGCGCTGATCCCTTTCTGATAAAAAAATCCCCCGCTGTGCTTTTAAGGCAAGCCACAGCGGGGGATTTTGGGTTTGAGCTTACTTTCTCTCGTAGCTCTGGCAGAAGTGCGGGATCTCAACGGACTGGGTGGTGTTGCAGGTGCACTTTTCGGTCACCTTGATCTGCTGCAGATCGCACTTGTTGCAGCCAACGTTGTGACGGCACTCGCAAACGTCACAGATAACGCCTGCATTCTCCATTTCTTATCACCTCTTTGTAGCCAGTATGCGCAGGTTTTGCCCACACTATACAAAGAGCTGTGAGGAATTTTTTGCCGCCCTGCGCCGCCCTTTGGCTCATCGCCGGCAGCCTTACCAGGCAGCCAGACCTGCGCCCAACTTGCGGCAGGCCTCCTGTGCGTCATCGTCCGGCGTTTCGTTGCAGATCAGCCCTTCCTCGCTAAACAGCACGGCTCCGTCGCCCTTTGCCCGCTCGCACCAATCGCGCATCCACTGGCCGTCGCCCCAGCCATAAGAGCCGAACAGCGCTATCTTTTTGCCGTTCAGCGCGCCCTCTATACCGGAGAACATGGGCTCAAACTCGCCCTCCTCCAACTGCTCGGCGCCCATGGCCGGGCAGCCAAAGGCTACAACGTCGTATGCGGCCAATGTACCGGCGGTCACGTCTGCCACCGCGACAGTGTCCGCCTGTGCGCCAGCGGAGGCAGCGCCCTCCGCGATGCAGTTGGCCATAGCCTCGGTGTTGCCGGTGGCGCTCCAAAAAACGATTGCAATTTTGTTCATAATCGATTCCTTCTTTCCGTTTAGTTAGTTTATTCTAACTTTACTTGTTTTAAAAATGCACCTCTCGCAGGGATCCAAAGGTGCATCTTGCGGATTCGTAGGTTAGCGTTTTCTAACCTCCTGTAAACAATATAACATACCACGCCCTGCTTGTCAAGTAAATTTTCAAATCCGTGGTTGGAATGTGTGACCCGTATGCTTTTCAAGAAAACGGAGTAGCCGAAACGGAACAACCCGAACGAAAAAACCGCCCGCACATTTGCAGCGCCGCCGGGCCTGCCGCCGGCTAAAGCAACCGCTTGCCGTATTGTTTGCAGGCAACCGCAGGCCTCCTGACCGTGCCCGCGCCTCGGAACCGGGCACAGCTTTTTCCGTCGCTTTTGGGCCGGTCAAAAAGCGGCAACCTCCGGCCAGAACCATCTGCCACAGAAAGAGAAAGTCTATTGCCAGCACACCGCCAACAAACCGGCCATGTTTGGGTCAAAAATTTCTACCCCAAAACTCCCAGCCCCCTCATCACCATCACACCTCCCATAAGAACCCCATAAATCACCGGCTGGTGCGCCAAATACAGCGCCAGCGCATGCCTCCCCACCCACCCCAGCGGCGGGCATACCGAGCGGCGCAGCGCAGCCATCCGCGGCCGGCCCACCGCGTAGTGCAAATAATAGCCCGCCAAAAACAAAAACAGCCATGGCAGCAGCGAAAAGTAATCGGTGGAGAAAAAGTCCGCCGGCGGAAAGCCCAGATAGGCGGTGCCATAATTGCGGTACAGCCCCCGCGGCAGCGCAGTGAGTACCCAGCGGCCCAGGCCCAGCGTGCCGGCGTTGACCCTGCGCGTAAGCGCAAACAGTATAAGGCTCGCGGCTACGCCTGCCCACGGCGGAACGCGCCGCAGCCAGCGGTCCGTCAGCCCTACCAGGAGCATACAGGAGCCCAGCAGCGTCAAAACGCCGAACCACACCACCGACGAGGGCATAGCCAGAAGTGTGGCCGCCGTGACCAGCATCCCGGCCGCAAACACGATGCAACCCCGGCGCAGCGTGTGCCGGCCCAGCGGCGCGCAAAAGCCGGACAGCAAAATGAACGTGCAGCAAATGCTCTGCTGCCACACGGCCCCCACCGGGCCAACGTACCAGCGCCACCGCACACCGAACAGCCACACCAGATCCCATGCGGCGTGGTACAAAAACATGCTGATAAAGGTGAGCCCGCGCACTTCGTCCAGCAAGGCATAACGCCTGCCGGCAGGCTCCCCGCTTGCACAGCCCATGTGTTTCCCTCCTCTTTTGGCGAAACAGGCCGCACCCGGTCTGCGCCGGATACGGCCTGTTGGATAAATCCTTTTAAAAAACGGCGCGCCCACGCGCAATGCGGGTGCAAAGCAACAGCCCTTTACCGCGCCGGCCCATCACACCGGGTGGGACTTGTTGACGTAATCCGCATGGTCGGCGTCCACGCCCTGTTTTTTCGCATTGCGCTTGTCGAAGAATTTAGGCGCGACCTGCGGGAACATCGCGTAGGTCAGCACGTCCTCCTCCTGCGTCGCCCACTTGGCTGCCTCCGCGCGCAGCTTGTCCATCTCCGGGGCCAGCGTATCGGCAAAGCGGCAGGTGATGGGCTGCTCATCGCCCAGGATCTGCCTGGTAAACTCCGGCTTGATGGGCGCGGGGGTCTTGCCGTAGTCGCCATGCACCAGACCCTTGAACTCCTTGGTCACCATCTTGTAGCGCTCGCCCATGATCACGTTGAACACCGCCTGGGTGCCCACGATCTGGCTGGTGGGAGTGACCAGCGGGGGATAACCCGCATCCTCGCGCACGCGGGGGATCTCGGCCAGCACCTCATCCAGCTTGTCCTCCTTGCCTGCGTCCTTAAGCTGCTTGAGCATATTGGAGAACATACCGCCCGGCACCTGGTACAGCAGGGTGTTGGCGTCCACGCCCAGAGACTTGGGGCTGATCTGGCCGTCGGCGATGTACTTCTCGCGCAGCTTGGCGAAGTAGGCGCGCACCACGTTCAGCTGGTTCAGGTCCAGGCCGGTGTCGTAGTCGGTGCCCTGCAAAGCCGCCACCAGCGACTCCGTGGGCATATGACTGGTGCCCAGCGAGAGCGGACTCATCGCCGTATCCACGATGTCCGCGCCCGCCTCGATGCCCTTGAGGATGGACATGGAGGCCAGACCGGCGGTGTAGTGGCTGTGGATATCCACCGGGATGCTGACTGTCTCCTTCAATTTGCGCACCAGCTCGTAGCAGGTGTACGGCGTGAGCAGGCCGGCCATATCCTTGATGCAGATGGAGTTTGCGCCCATGCCCTCCAGCGTCTTGGCATACTGGGCAAAATACTCGTTGTTGTGCACCGGGCTCAGCGTATAGCTAATGCAGCCCTGCACATGCGCGCCCTCCTTGTTGGCCGCCTTGATGGCGGTTTGCAGGTTGCGCGGGTCGTTCAGCGCGTCGAAAATGCGGATGACATCGATTCCGTTGGCAACCGACTTCTGCACAAAATACTCCACCGCGTCATCGGCATAGGGGCGGTAGCCCAGCATGTTCTGGCCGCGGAACAGCATTTGCAGCTTTTGGTGCGGCAGCTCCTTGCGCAGGATGCGCAGGCGCTCCCACGGATCCTCATCCAAAAAGCGGATGCAGCTGTCAAAGGTTGCGCCGCCCCAGCACTCCACCGAAAAATAGTTGATCTTGTCCATTTCGGGCAGGATGGGGCGCATCTCGTCCATCTTCATGCGCGTCGCCAGCAGGGACTGGTGCGCGTCGCGCAGGACGACTTCGGTGATCTTGATCGGCTTTTTCGCCATATTATCCACCTCTCAAACCTTAGTTCATCGAAACCAGGACGTCGCCGGAGTTCACGGTGTCGCCCTTGCTCACGTTGATGGCCGCGATGGTGCCGTCCTTCGGGGCAACGATCTCGTTCTCCATCTTCATTGCCTCCAGAATAATCAGGTTATCGCCGGCCTTCACGCTGTCTCCCACCTTGACCTTGACGTCCAGGATGTTGCCGGGCATCGGGGCTTTGACGGCGGTGGCGCCCTGCGCGCCGGCGGGAGCGGCAGCCTTCTTGGCAGCCGGAGCCGGGGCGGCCTTGGGCGCGGCGGCAGCAGGAGCAGCAGCGGCAGCCGGGGCTGCGCCGGCGGCGGCCTCCTCAACAGAAACGCTGTAAGCAACACCGTTTACGGTAATGTTATAGTACTTCATGGAAAGAACCTCCTCATTACATGAGATATGTGAGTGCAGCGCAGGCTTACACAGCGGCTGCGCCGCAAAAGAATGTACGGTTTACAGGGCCATATTGCCGTGCTTCTTGGGCAGGCGGTTTGCGCGCTTGGTGGCCAGCAGGTCAAATGCGGCCACGACTGCGGCGCGGGCGCCCTCGGCGCTGCACAGCAGGTCGGCTGCGCCGGTGGCCACTGCATTGGCTGCGCCGCACACCTCGGCGGCATACGCGGTGGCCTTGGCCTCGGTCGCGGCCAGGATGTTGTCCGACGCGTCCAGCTCGTCCTTATACAGCACGGTCACGGCAGCGCTGGGCTCCAGTGCGCCGACCACGCAGCCCTCCACGGCAACGCGCAGATCCGCCGCGCCAAACGCGGTGTACACCGGCCCCACCGCCTTGCCTGCCAGCAGGCAGACCTTGGCCGTAGTCGCGTCGGCGTAGGTAGCAGCCAGGCGGGCCGCCTCGCGCACGCCGCCGGCGATATCGTCCGCCGTGCTGGGCACAAAGCCGTTGGTATCCACGATCGTCAGCACCGGCACGCTGAACGCATCGCACAGGCGCACAAAGCGGGACGCCTTGGCCACGCAGTTGTGGCACAGCTTCTCACCGGTGGCCACCACGCCCACGGCATTGCCGTTGACAGTGGCAAAGGCAGTATACACGTTCTTGCCAAAGCCTGCATACAGCTCCACGGCGCTGTCGCGGTCCACGATGGCCGCAGCGGCTTTTTGCGGGGCGCAAGCGTTCACGCTCAGGGCCGCGGTGGGCTGCTCAAATTCAAACACAGCCGGGCCGGTGAGGTTGTTGGCTGGCAGCAGGCCCACAAGATGAGCCGCCTTTTCGGCCGCCCCGGCAGCGTCCTTGGCAACGATAGCCGCCACGCCGGCCTTGGCAGCCGCAGCCGCCGTGCCCGCGCCTTCGGTCTTATCGCCCCTGGCCGCGCTGGTAAAGGGAGCCGTAAAGAACAGCTCCGCGCCCTCGGCCATGATGCACACGTCCGCGTTGGCGGCTGCCAGGGCGCTGGTTGCGCCGCACACGCCCACAACCACCGCGATCTGCGGAATCACGCCGGATACCCGTGCGATCTGCGCGTTGAGGCGGGCGCTAGCGTTCAGCACCTCCAATCCCTCGTCCAGCTTCGCGCCCACCGAGTTGTAGAAGGTAACCACCGGGTTGCCGGTCTGGGCCGCCATTTCCAGAATTTTACGATTCTTTTCCACATCCTTGACCGTAACTGCCGCGCCGTTCTGGAATACAACGTAGGCCTGCTGGCCGTTTGCATAGCCGCAGGCCGCACTGACAGCGCCCTCCGCAAACAGCGAGGTATACTCGCCGTCGTCGTAAAACTTAGCCAGGATCTCTTCCTTATTGATCTTTGAAGCCATGGTAAGACCTCCTGCTTCTATTTGCTTTCAAAAATTAGCTTTATTATACTATTTCGCCTGCCGTTTCACAAGTATTATTGTCGCATCGGCTTGTAGAAAACGTGCTTTTCCGGCAGGGTCCCGCCCTCATTTGCGGCCCTTTCCCTTTTGGGCCGCCTCGCTGCGGCCCGTGTGGCCTGTGCGGCGGCTGTCCACCGGCCCGCTGGGGCGGCGCGCCGTCTGTTTGGAGGCAAGCGTGGCGCTGCGCGTCTGGGCACGCCCCTTGGCCGCCGCGCCCCGCAGGCCGGACAGTTCCTGTTTCGTCAGCTCCCGGTACTCGCCGGGCTGAAGCATGCCCAGCTTTACCACACCCTCGGCGCTGCGCTTGAGGCGCACCACCTCCAGACCTACCGCCTCGCACATGCGCCGGATCTCCCGGTTTTTGCCCTCGCGCAGCGTCATTTCCATCACGGTGCGGTGCGGTTCGTCCACCACAACGTTGATCGTGCAGGGCAGGGTTTTGCTGCCGTCGTCCAGCACCACGCCCGACGCCATGCGGAGGATCTGCTCCTCCGCCGCGTGGGGACGCACCGTCACCCTGTACAGCTTGGAGATGCCGCCGGACGGGTGCATCATCGCGTTGGCGAACGCGCCGTCGTTTGTCATCAGCAGAAGGCCCTCGCTGTCCTTATCCAGACGGCCCACCGGATACAGCCGCGCCGGCACGTCCTTGATCAGATCCATCACCGTGCGGCGGCCCAGCTCGTCGCTTGCGGTCGTCACATAGCCACGCGGCTTATAAAGGGCCAGATAATAGAGCTTTTGATCCTTTTGGATATGGATGCGCTCGCCGTCCACGGTGAGGATATCCTGTGCGGGGTCCATCTTGTCGCCCACCTTCACCGGGTGGCCGTTGAGCTTGACGCGTCCCTCGGCAATGATCTGCTCGGCGGCGCGGCGGGAGCACAGCCCCTGCTCGCTCATCACTTTTTGTATTCTTTCCTGTGCCATACTTACTCCATGTGCGCCTCCCGGCGCTCAAGCCTCCCGGGCAGCGGCGCGCTTATTCGGCGCCGGCCGCCTCGTCCGCCTTTTTCTCCTCGTCTTTTTTCTCGTCCTTTTTCTCGCCCTTGCTCTTGACCAGCGCCGAAACCTTGTCGATCAGCTCCGGCAGCATCGTCAGCGCGCGATCCACGCTGTTGGAGGTATCGGACAGCTGGATGGTGCGCACACAGCCGTCCTTCACCACCAAAAATGCCACCGGCGCAATGGAAACGCCCGCGCCGGTCCCGCCGCCGAACAGGTCCTTGTTGGCGTTGTTTTTGCCATTGAAGTCCGAGCCTCCGGACGCAAATCCGAACGACACCTTTGAAACCGGCAGGATCATGGTGCCGTCCTCGGTGACGATCGGCTTGCCGATGATCGTGTTGGAATCTGCCATCTCCCGGATCTTGTCCATTGTAACGTTCATAAGCCCTTGAATCGGATGTTCAGCCATAGTTGCGGCCTCCTTATTGTTTCGTTGTTGTTTTTATTGCCAAGCCGGGGCCGTTTCAGACATACAGCCTGCGCAGCCCGGCATTTGATTGGTTCCCTGCTATAATACCACACTTTAGAGAAGCGCGTCCAGCCCTTTTTGCAATGTCATTGCAGCCTCAGGCGTGAGCGCCTGTTTCCCGCCGCTCAGAACAGCCGCGAAACCCGACCGGCGGTGGGCCATAGTTTGCCCCTGTGCCGTCTTCCTGCTATTCCAAAAATCTTTTCTGGGACAGCAAAACCTCTTTTATTCGCTTTTTCAGATCATGCCGCAGCGCCTTGGGGTAAAACCCCAGCAGCGGAGACAGAATTCCCTCTATCTCGTTTTCACCAAATCTCACTTGCAGCTGGCGACCATATAATCCCCTTGCAGCCCGGAGGTTGGCCGCATAGGTCGTTTTAAACGGCAGGGCCCGCGCCTACCGGAGCAGCGCTTTTGTCTCAATCTCATAGGGATAAAGCCCGTAATCCAGCAAAAATGCGGCCCCGTTATCAAAAATGGGGCAAAACCGGTATCCGTCCGCCGTTCGCATCACGGCAATATTATTGAGATGGCGGTCCTGGTTTACGATCAAGGCATCGATCTCAAACAGCAGCGTCAGATATGCTCCGAAGTCCTGCAGGCCGGAAATCTCCTTCATCGTTTCAACCAGCAATTCCATGCGCTGCCGCAGGTTTTTCCGTTTATTGATCTTCTGCCAACGATTTCTCTGACCGGGACCGGCCCGCTTTCCTTACATTCTTCTCCGATCCGGACGGGCCGGGCCGAGAAAAAAGCCGCCGTTGCGAGCGGCGGCAAATCAAATTCACAGGAACACGTCCAGTACCTTTTCGCGCCAGAATTCATACAGCACCCGCACCGCCGCGATCACGATAAACAGCAGCTGAGCCGAAATGCGCAGCGAGACGTGCTCCGGCACCGGCCGCTCCCCGCCGCCGAGGTCGGGCACAAGGCGCAGCTCCTCAAAATCGAGGTAGATGAATTTGTCCAAAAAGCCAAGGCTGGCGTACAGCCAGGCGTTCATCTTGCCGTAATTGCGGGCGGTCTGGGCCGGGTCGCTGCCGCGCACAGGCAGGCACACCCGTATTCTGGTGATGCGCAGTGCGCCGAACACCGCGCAGGTGATCCGGCCCGCGCCGCGCAGGATCGTGCAAATAATATCCACCGTCAGCTTTGCGCGCTTGCGGGGCGGCTTGGGCTTTTCCGGGGCAGGCTTCCTGGCCTGCGCACGGGCGGCGCGCTTCTCTTTGTGCCTTTGCCATGCGGCGCGCGCCTTTACCTTAAGCCTGCCCCAAAGGCCCTTGGGCGGCTGTTCTTCCCCTACCGGCGGGGCAGGCTTGGGCCATTGCAGCACCGGGAAGGTGACACCCAGCGCGCCGGCCCGCAGCCGCAGCACGCCGCCCTCCCAGGAAATATCCGCGCAGAACGGGCAGATCAGCAGCAGCAGCGCCACGATCAGGATAAAGGCCAGCAGGCCAAGGATCACTTTTAAAAGGAACAGCAGCACTGCCCCGATTGCCGAAAGCACGGTCATACCTGCCCAGCCCCCTCCCCTGTTGTTTGCGGCGCGCCGGCCCCGCTTTGCGGCTCATCCTCCGCGCCGCGGCGCACCGGCGGCAAATCGGCCAGGCTCTCCAGCCCGAACGTCCGCAAAAAGGTGTCCGTGGTTCGGAAGCCCACCGGCCTGCCTGGCAGATCCATGCGCCCGGCCTCCTCGATCAGACCCTTGTCCAGCAGGCTGGACACACTGGAGGAGGAATCCACCCCACGCACCTGCTCAATGAAGGAGCGGGACACCGGCTGGTTATAGGCCACAATGGTCAGCGTTTCCATTGCCGCAGGCGAAAGGGGCGTGTTGCGCCGGGTATCCAGGATTTTTTTCACGAACGGCCCGCACTCCTGCTTGGTGGCCAGCTGCCACCGGCCGTCCAGATGCAGCAGGCACAGGCCGCTGTCCGCCCGTTCGTACCGCTCACGCAGCGCCGCCAGCGTATCCTCCACGTCGCTCACCGCCGCGCCCAGCGTATCCGCCAGGCGCTGGGCCGTCACCGGCTCGGCATGGGCAAATAGCATGGCCTCCACCGCGGCCTTGTATTGCTTCTGGTTCATGGCTTACCCCCTTCTGTTTTCGTGCGCGGGCGGCGGTGCATAGTCAGGCTCTCATCCGCGCCGATCTCAAGCCGCCCGTTGCGCACCAGCTCCAGCACAGCCAGAAACGTCGCCACCGTTGTGGAGCGGCTCTCCCCCCGCACAAACAGCTGGCGCAGGCTGTGTACCCGCCCGGTGACCAGGCTGCGCAGCACATGCACCACCCGGCTCGTCACCGAGATAAACGGCGCGGCCACCAACGGCTCAAACTGCTCGGCCTTGGGCGGGGCCATCCGCCGGGCCCGGCCCATGAGGGCCGCCCAGGCATCCACCAGCAGCTGCGGGTCGTGGTGCAGGGTATAGGTGGAGTCCTGCTCGATCTCCGCCGGCGCGCGCACGGCCAGTACCACCTGTGCGCTGCGCGCCGCCAGCTCCCCGGCCATCTTTTTGCATAGCTCATACTCGATGAGCTGGCCGGTGAGCTCCTGCTTCATGCGCTCGCCCTCCTCGCTGCGGGGCAGCAGAAGGTAGCTCTTCATCTCCACCAGCCGCGCCGCCATCTCGATGAATTCGCTGGCGGCGTCCAGCTTTTCCCGCTGCACCGCGTCGATCACACGCGTATATTGATCGATCAGCTCCAGGATCGGGATATCGTGCAGGTCCATCTTATGTTTGGCAACCAGCGCCAGCAATAGATCCAGCGGGCCCTCAAAATTTTCCAGGTGAAAGGTCAGCTCCTCCACGGCCGTCACACTCCTGCGCCCATCCGGGCATAGTAGACCATATAAGCGATGCGGTCTATGTAGGCCGTGCCGGCATCCATCGCCTGCCACAGCGCCGTGTTCAGGTAGCTCAGCGGCACGTCGAACACGCCGAACCACACGGCGGCCAGCATGGCCACCATGATCACGCGCTCGTACTGCATCACCTTAAAATAGAGCCTCTGCGGCAGCAGCACCAGCGCCACGCGGCTGCCGTCCAGCGGCGGCACCGGAATCAGGTTGAACACCGCCAGCCCCACGTTCATATACACCATAAACTCGAGGAACAGCGTAAAAAGCAGCGTGAACTGGTTGACCGGAGCCCAATAATACATGATTTTGCGCAGCACCATGCTGAGGTAGGCCAAAAGGATATTGGCCACCGGCCCCGCCAGCGCCGTGAGCGCCATGCCCAGCTTGGGGTTTTTAAAGCGGCGGGGGTTGGCTGGCACAGGCTTCGCCCAGCCCACGCCCGCGATCACCATGCACAGCGTGCCTATCAGATCAAAGTGGGCCAGCGGATTGAGCGAAAGGCGGCCATGCTCCTTGGCGGTAGGGTCGCCCAGCAGCCAGCTGGCCAGCGCATGGCCCGCCTCGTGGAACGGGATGGCCACCAGCGCCACCAGAAAGCGGATGACATAATAAACTCCCTGTGAATACATTCGGTTTCTCCTTCACAGCACAGCTGCTTGAAATAGTCTGCCTTTTATTATACATTTTTTCGATTCTGCAAACAAGTGTTTGGGCCCATCCCGATCAAATTCCGCAAAAAGTGCAGAAAACTTGTAAAAAAGGGCTTGCATTTTGGTTCAGGCTCTGTTAAAATAGTCAAGCTGATTATTTTGATTCCTCACTTCACTGCTAGGAGGTGCAAGTATTATGGCTAAGTGTGAATGCTGCGGCAAGGGTGTCACCTTTGGCATCCAGGTGTCCCACTCTCATCGTCGGAGCAACCGTACCTGGAAGCCCAACGTCCGCCGTGTGAAGGCTGTCGTAGATGGCTCCCCGAAGTATATCTACGCATGCACCCGTTGCCTGCGCGCTGGCAAAGTTACCCGCGCTGTCTGATTCGATGCATGGTGGCCGGTCACTGTTGAGTGGCCGGCTTTTTCTGTATCGCCCCGTTTGGAGGTGTTTTTGTATGGCGATCCCCCGCGATCCGGTCATGCTGCTGAGCTTTATCAACCTCAAGCTGCGTGACTTTTATCCCACTCTGGACGCGCTGTGCGACGACCTTGCTATCGACAAGGCCTCGCTGTGCGCCAGCCTTTCGGCCCTTGGCTACGAATACAGCGCCGCGCGCAACCAGTTTGTCTAAGGAACCTCTGAACAAATCACGCCCTTCGGGCTTGGCACGCATCTTGC
>CAZYAX010000020.1:0-11755 GCA_964646195.1 uncultured Faecalibacterium sp.
CGGCAATCTGCATACCAGATTTATTCAGAGCTTCCTTAGAAGGCGCTGATCCACGTTTTCAGGACAGCAGGGCTTACGGCGGACCATTGATCTGCAGGTAACCGATCCACGAATAACGGAGTGCCAAATGCCGGGAACTGTCATGCCAGAGACTTCTTCCGGATATCTCCAGAAAACAAATGTGGGTTTTGTCAGAGAGAAGTTTGACGTTTTTAAATTTACCTCTTGACAAAAGTCACTTCATAACGGGGGAACATACTATGAGAAATACAACCAAAAACACCCGCCGGGCCACGGCAGTCACTCTGGCCGCAGCGCTGGCGGTGGCCGTATACCTGAACTGGCAGTATGCAAACACCGATCTGACGGTGGACCCCATCGCCACTGGCACGGATGATGCCGTCGCGGTGGCCGGCACCGTGACGGACGAATTGATGACCGAGGCCGAAGCGCTCTCCTCCGCCAACAAAAATTACGGCGAAGCGCAGCTGGTGAGCGTTTCCAACAGCACAGGCAGCGAATTTTTTGAGGAGGCGCGGCTCAGCCGGCAGAAAGCGCACGACGAGGCGCTGGATACGATCCAGAAAAGCCTGAAGGCCTCGTCGCTCTCCGCAGAGGAAAAATCCGCCTATACCGCCCAGCTCACCTCCTGCCTGGAAAACATCAACGCCGAAAACGAGATCGAAACGCTCATCCGCGCCAAGGGCTTTGCCGATTGCCTGTGCTTTTTGCAGGAGGGGCGGGCCGATCTCACGGTCATGACCTCCGGCGAAGGGCTCAACGCCTCGCAGGTGGCGCAGATCCGGGACATCGTTTTGAGTAAATGCAACGTGACCGCCCAGAATATCACTGTGGTGGAAGTAAAGTAGGATATTGTGAAAAATGCAAAAGGATGATATAATGAGGGCAGAATAAAATACAATGGCACATTCCAGGTGCCTGGATTTGGATGGAGGGCTGTAGAATGAATTTACAGAACACAGAGCTTATGGGCGGGAGCCTTCAGATCTCGACCGACGTGATCGCCAAGATCGCGCGCTGCGCCGCATTGGAGGTGGAGGGCGTCTCCGATGTTTCCTGCGGCAAGCCGAGTAAGCGGGTAAAGGACCTGCTGGAGATCATCCAGACGCCCGTCACGGTAGAAATGAAGGAGGGCATCGCCGAGATTACGCTTAACCTGATCGTGAACTTCGGCGCCCGCATCCCGGCTGTGGCGGAAAAGGTGCAGGAAAGCGTGAAAAACTCCGTTCAGAGCATGACGAGCGTGACCGTGAGCCGCGTCAACCTGGTGATCGCCGGCCTTGCGGCCCAGCCGGAGGAAGAGTCTGAGGCCTGAATCCGGACGGAACAAAAATCAACCGTTCTCTCCGCCGAACAAAAACGGCGGGGAGAATTGGTGCTGTGAGAGGAACGATATGGAGAATAATTTACCCCGCCGGCAGGCCCGCGAAAATGCCTTTTTACTGGCTTTTTCGCAGACCTTTGGCGATATCCCGCTGGAGGATGCGCTTGCTGCAAACCGCGAATACGAGGATGAGGAACGCCCGGTGGACGGCTTTGGCGAGTATCTGCTGCGCACCTATTACGAACATTCCGCCGAGGTGGACGATCAGATCCGGGATCACCTCCGCGGCTGGACCCTTGCCCGGCTGCCGCGCGTGAGCGTTACGGTGCTGCGCCTCGCCATTGCGGAGATGCTGTTCGGCAAAGAGAACAAGCCCGGCGTGGCCATCAACGAAGCGGTAGAGCTGACCAAAAAATACGGCGCAGAAGAGGATTACCAGTTCGTCAACGGGCTGCTCGGCAGCGTTGCGCGGGATGCCGGCCTTGGCGCCGAAGCCGAAGCGGAGCTGTGCGAGCCGTGAGCCGCACGCTTGGGTTCGATACCAGCAATTATGCAACCTCTCTGGCCGTATTCGATGCGGCCGGAGAGGTTGTTTGCGCAAAAAAGCGTTTCTTGCCCGTCAAGGATGGTCAGCTTGGCCTGCGGCAAAGCGACGCTTTGTTCCATCATACCGCCGCGCTGCCTCAGCTGCTGGCGGAGCTGGCGCAGGAGGTGGATTTGAGCCGGATCGACGCAGTGGGCGTTTCTGCCGCGCCGCGCCCGGTGGAGGGCAGCTATATGCCCTGTTTTCTGGCGGGGGTCAACGCTGCCACGGCCTTTGCCTTGGCGCGCGGCATCCCGCTGGTGCGCACCACCCACCAGCAGGGGCATGCGGCGGCAGCGCTGTTTGCCGCCAAAGGGGAGGAGCTGTTCCGCCAAAAGGTACTGCTGTTCCATATCTCCGGCGGCACAACGGATCTTTTGCTGTGCGATGAAGCGCGCAGCATGGAGCTTCTGGGTACCAGCAGCGACCTTTACGCCGGGCAGGCAGTGGACCGGATCGGCGTGAAGCTGGGCTTTGCATTTCCGGCGGGCGAAAAGGTCTCCGAGCTTGCCGCCCGCTGCGAGGAGCCTGTCAAGCCGCGCTCCACGGTGCGGGGGCTGGCGTGCAGCCTTTCGGGGCTGGAAAACCAGTGCGGCGCGCTGCTAACGCAGGGAAAAAGCCCGGAATACGTCTGCAAATACTGCCTGCTGTGCATTGCGGATACCGTGGTCAAAATGACCCGTGCGGCCCAAGCTGCATACCCGGGCCTGCCGGTGGTGTGCGCAGGCGGCGTGATGAGCAGCGCGGTCATCCGCGCCTGGGTGCGCCGCCGCCTGCCGGAGGTCTACTTTGTGCCCGGGCAGTATTCCAGCGACAACGCCATCGGCGTTTCCATTCTTGCAGCAAGGGAGGCGGGCCTATGGCCGAGATCATTACCGTCACAGCGCTGAACCGCTATGTTAAGGCGCTGCTGGACTGCAACGACGTGCTGTTCGACCTGGCGCTGCGGGGAGAGATCGCAAACTTTGTGCAGAATTCCCGTAGCGGGCACTGCTATTTTTCCCTCCGGGACGAGCAGTGCAGTGTGAAGGCGGTGATGTTCCGCTCGGACGCCCGGCGTCTGGGCTTCCGGCCGGAAGAGGGGATGCGGGTCATCGTGCGGTGCCGCGTCACCCTGTATGAGCGGGACGGCGCGTTCCAGGTCTATGTGAGCGATATGTTCCCCGACGGCATCGGCAGCGCGCAGCTTGCGTTTGAGCAGCTCAAGGCCAAGCTGGACGCCGAGGGCCTTTTTGCCCCGGAGCACAAAAAGCCGCTGCCGGCCTACCCCCGGTGCATCGGTCTGGTCACGAGCCGCACCGGCGCGGCCTTACAGGATATCCGCAACATCATCAGCCGGCGCTGGCCGGCGGTGAAGCTGCTGCTGTGCCCGGTGAACGTGCAGGGCTTTGAGGCAGCGCAGGAGATTGCGGAGGCCATCGGCCGGCTGGATCGCAGCGGCCTTGTGGACGAGATCATTGTAGCGCGCGGCGGCGGCAGCCGGGAGGATCTGTGGGTGTTCAACGCAGAGATCATTGCGCGGGCCGCCTACCGGTGCAAAACGCCCCTGATCAGCGCCATCGGCCACGAGATCGACTTTACGATTTTGGATTTTGTGGCGGATCAGCGCGCGCCCACCCCCTCGGCCGCAGCTGAGCTGGCTGTGCCGGACCGGGCCCAGCTGCGAAAAGAATTATTCACTTTGGAACAAAATATTCATAATAATATGCAAAAGCGCCGTGAAATATGTTATAATAGCTTGGAGAGCTGTGCCGCAGTGCTGGCGCAGGGGGCAGTGCGGCAAAGGCTGGCCGGGGGGCAGGCGTCCGTGCAGGAGCTGGCCGGCGAGATCCAGCGCTGTATGCAGGCGCAGCAGCGCCGTCAACGGCAGTCGCTGGCGTATGCGGCGGCGCTGGCTGGCTCGCTCAGCCCTTACCGGGTGCTGGCGCGCGGCTATGCGATGCTGACCGCGCCGGACGGCACAGTGCGCACGGTACAACAGCTGCAAGCCGGCGAGGAGGTTACCATCCGCGGCGCGGCGCATCGGGCGCAGTGCATCATTACCGCAGTGGAGGAAGAGCATGAGAGCACCAAAAACCTTTGAAGACGGGATTTCCCGGCTGGAGGATATCCTCGCTAAAATGCAGAGCGAGGAGACTACGCTGGCCGAGGCGGTCAAGCTGTACGCCGAGGCGGCGGGCCTGGTATCCTTTTGCAGCGATACGCTGGACAAGGCCGCGCTGCAAATCGAGGAGATCGACGCCCGCCTTTCCGGCGCCATACCCAAGCAGGAGCAGGAACAGGAAGAGGAGAGTGACCCACAGGATGGATTATAAGCAGCAATACGATCAATATTTGACGCAGGCCACCGCCGCGCTGGACGCGGCCTGTGCGCAGTTTCTGCCGGAGGAGTCGGAGGTGTGCCGCGCCGCGCGGTACAGCCTGCTGGGCGGCGGCAAGCGGATTCGTGCCGTGCTGGTGGTGAGCGTGTGCGATATGCTGAACGGCAACCGCGCCGCTGCCGCGCAGTTTGCGGCGGCAGTAGAGATGCTGCACTGCTATTCGCTGATCCACGACGACCTTCCGTGCATGGACAACGACGATATGCGGCGGGGTAAGCCCTCGTGCCACAAGGCGTTTGGGGAGTCCACCGCCATGCTGGCCGGCGACGTGCTGCTCACCGAGGCCTTTGAGACGGTTGCGAACGCGCCGGCGGATGCGGCGGTGTGTGTGCGCGCCGCCAAAGCGCTGAGCACGGGCGCAGGCAGCAGGGGCATGGTGTACGGCCAGGAGCTGGACTTGAAATATGAAGCCCTGGCGGCCACCGAAGCGCAGCTTCGCCTGATCCACCGCAACAAGACGGGCGCGCTCATCAATGCGGCCATCCAGATGGGCGCGGCCGCCGCGCAGGCCACCGAGGCGCAGTGCGCCGCGCTGGAGCAGTATGCATACGGCTTGGGGCTGGTGTTCCAGATCGTGGACGACGTGCTGGATGTGACCAGCACTGCCGAGGAGCTGGGCAAGCCCATCGGGAGCGACAGCGAGAACGGTAAGACCACCTTTGTCACCCTGTACGGCGTGGAGGGCGCAATGCAGCTGGCCCGCGCGCTGAATGAGGAGACCTGTGCGGCGCTACATACGGTGTTCGGCGAAAAGGCCGCCTTTTTGGAGGAACTGGCCCGCACGCTTTTGGTGCGCCGCAGCTAAGGCGTCCGCACAGCGGCCCGGGTTGTGCGTCAGGGCATGGGCTGTGGCCGCTTTAGAAGATCCCTTAAAACCAAAGACGAATAACAACAAGGTGGAGGCTATGAAGCTGATTCAAGAAATTTTTTCCTGGAATTATATCCTGACGGTGTCGCTTGTGGGATGGTTTACCGCGCAGGTGCTGAAAACGATCATCAACTTTTTCCTGATGGGGAAATTTCAGCTCGAGCGGATGTGGGGCGACGGCGGTATGCCCAGCGCCCATAGCGCCACGGTCTGCGCCATGGTGGTTGCCACCGGGCGGTTTGCCGGCTCCGATTCTCCCATCTTTGCGGTTGCGAGCGTGATGGCTATCATTACAATGCACGACGCGATGGGAGTGCGCTGGGAGACAGGCGAGCAGGCCAAGGTGCTGAACAGCCTGCTGGAGGAATGGATCAGCATCAGCGAAAAGCACGCGCCCTTTCTGGAAAACATGCACCTGAAGGAGATGGTGGGCCACACGCCCCTTCAGGTGATTGCCGGCGTATTGGTCGGCGTAGCGGTCGGCTTTTTGTTCCCGCTGCCGGCAACACTATAACAGGCCATGCAGGCTGATATTACAATTATGAGGATGTTGGAATATGAATACACCATTGCTGGATCGGATCCACCAGCCCAGTGATCTGAAAAAGCTGAGTGATCCGCAGGTCGAGCAGCTGTGCGACGAGATCCGCCGCTTTCTGCTGGAAAATGTTTCGCGAACAGGCGGCCATCTGGCCTCGAACCTCGGCATGGTTGAGCTGACCGTTGCACTGCACCGGACGCTTAACTCGCCCCAGGATAAGATCGTGTTTGACGTGGGCCACCAATGCTACACCCATAAGCTGCTGACCGGCCGCAAGGACGGCTTTACGCAGCTGCGCCAGCTCTACGGCCTTTCCGGATTCCCCAACCCAAAGGAGAGCGAGCACGACGCCTTTGTTGCCGGCCACGGCAACACGGCGCTTTCGCTTGCCATCGGCATGGCACGCGCCAAAAAGCTGCGCGGCGAGCCGGGTACTGTGGTTGCCGTGATCGGGGACGGTGCGTTTACCGGCGGCATGGTCTATGAGGGCATGAACAACATCGACCAGCTCAACAACCTGATCGTGATCCTCAACGACAACAAGATGTCCATTTCCAAAAACGTGGGCGCGATGGCGCGGTATCTGACCCATCTGCGCTCCGACCCGAAATATTTCCATGCCAAGGAGAATGTACAGGGCATCCTGGATTCCATCCCGGTGGTCGGCCAGCCGCTGCGCAAGAGCATCCAGATGGGCAAATCCGTGCTGCGGCAGATCTTATATCACTCCACGATGTTCGAGGATATGGGCTTCCAGTACGTCGGCCCTGTGGACGGGCATGAGGTGCTGGAGCTGGAGGAGCTGTTCCGCAATTTGCGGGAGCGCTCCAAGCCGCTGTTTATCCATGTGATCACCGTAAAGGGAAAAGGCTATACCCCGGCGGAAAAGAACCCGGGCGAGTTCCACGGCGTCTCCTCCTTCGACCCGACCGAGATCCCGGATCCGGAGGTTGCCCCCAAGGAGTCCTTCTCCACGGTGTTTGGCAAAACGCTGAACGCCATTGGGGATACGTCGCCCACTGTATGCGCAATCACTGCGGCCATGAAATACGGCACCGGGCTGCAGTTTTTCCACCATGGGCATCCGGAGCGGTTCTTTGATGTGGGCATGGCGGAACAGCATGCGGTGACCTTTGCCGCAGGCCTTGCCAGCCAGGGAATGCTCCCCGTCGTGGCGATTTATTCTACATTTTTGCAGCGTTCCTTTGACCAAATCATCCATGACGTCAACCTCCTAAAGGAAAATGTGGTGTTTGCTATTGACCGTGCGGGCCTTGTGCCGGCAGACGGCGAGACCCATCAGGGCATTTATGATCCGGCCTTCCTTACGCAGATCGGCATCCCGCTTTATTCGCCTTCCAACTATGCGGAGCTGCAATATTGGCTGTATCAGCTCACTTCGGCGGAGTGGAAGGGCCCGCGGGCGATCCGGTACCCGCGCGGCGGCGAAAGCGAGCGCCTGGCCCGCTACGGCTGCTCCAAGCAGGACTTTGACCGTGTCTTTACCGTACCCGGCGCACAGGCCGCGCTGGTCAGCTATGCAGACGAGGTGGAGGATGCTCTGCAGGCAGCGGAGCTTTTGCAGGGCGAGGGCATCGCTTGTGATGTGTATAAGCTTGTAAAGCTATATCCCTTTACAGATGAATTGATTCGGCAATTATCGCGCTATTCCGTTGTTTTGCTGGCGGAGGAGTGCATCTGGCGGGGCGGCATTGGCGAGCATCTGTTGTTTGCCCTCCATGAAAGCGGCTGGACCGGCCGGTTCGTCCTGTGCGCGGTGGAAAACGATACGCTCCCCCATGCAACGGTGCCGGAGATGAAGCAGGTGCTCGGCCTGGATGCGCCGCATCTGGTGCGAAAGCTGCATGAAGCGCTGGAAAGCCACTGAGGGACTTCCGGCGGGTGCTTGGATACAGATTTCTGCCGGGTACATTCCAGGCGGACAGAGCCTATACGATGCGATGCGGGGACAAAGCGATCCCCGACATGGGCAGGTGCGCGGCGAACGGACAAACGGCAAGGAAGAGGAGACAGAATAGCTTTGAAAATTCGTTTGGATCAGTATCTGGTGCAGCACGGCATGATCCAGAGCCGTGAACGCGCCAAGGCGGTGATCATGTCCGGCGTGGTCTTTGTCAACGAGCAAAAGGTGGACAAGGCCGGCGAGATAATCAAAGAGGATGCCAAGGTGGAGGTGCGCGGCCACGACATCGGCTATGTCAGCCGGGGCGGCCTCAAGTTGGAAAAGGCGATGCAGGTCTTTCCGCTCACGCCCCGCGATAAGGTGTGCATGGATATTGGCGCGTCCACGGGTGGCTTTACGGATTGTATGCTGCAGAACGGGGCGGTCAAGGTGTACGCAGTGGACGTAGGCTACGGGCAGTTGGCCTGGAGCCTGCGCACCGATCCCCGCGTAGTGAACATGGAGCGCACGAACATCCGCAATGTTACGCCGGAGATGCTGGCGGAGCCGGTGGAGTTTTTCAGCGTGGACGTCTCCTTTATTTCGCTGCACCACATTTTTCCGGTGGCGCAGGCTGTTACGATGCCGCAGGCCACAGGGGTATGCCTGGTCAAGCCGCAGTTTGAGGCCGGCCGGGAAAAGGTGGGCAAAAACGGCGTCGTGCGCAACCCGGCTACCCATCAGGAGGTGCTGCACAACGCCATGGCCTACGCCGCGGCCAACGGCTTTGCCGTGCGCGGGCTGGATTTCAGTCCGGTCAAGGGGCCGGAAGGGAACATCGAATACCTGATGTTTGTGGAAAAGGGCGGCGAGCCCGGCGTGCTGCCGGACGAAACCGCCGCATGCGTCGTGCGTGCGTCGCACGACGCGCTGGACCGCTGAGCGCTTTATTTCATTTTTATTTTACAGGATCAGGAGGAACAGTTATGACAGTTTACATTGCCCCTAACCCGGGAAAGCCGGCTGCCCACGATGTGGCGCTGCGGGCGGCACAGATCCTTTTGAACCAGCGCGCACAGGTGCTGGTGTGCGAGGATACGCAGTCCGCTTTCCGGATGCGCGGGGTATGCTATCTGCCGCAGGAGGAATGCTGGAAGCAGACCGATGTGATCCTGACGATCGGCGGCGATGGCACCATCCTGCATGAGGCAAACCTCTCGCTGGCCTATCACAAGCCGATTTTGGGCATCAACCTGGGCCGCTGCGGCTTTTTGGCCACCTGCGAGGTGGACGAGATGGAGTACAAGCTAAGCGCCGTCGCCCTGGGAAAATATAGTCTGGACTCCCGGATGTTGCTGTATGTGCGGGTGCTGGGGGACAACAAATGGGAAGGCCATGCCCTGAACGATGTGGTCGTGACCAAGGGCCGCCTCCAGCAGGCCATCGATTTCAGCATCTACTGCGACGATATCCTGGTGGAGCATTACCGCGGCGACGGTGTGATCGTGGCAACGCCCACCGGCTCCACGGCGTATTCCATGGCGGCCGGCGGCCCTATTCTGGACTCCCAGACCAAAGGCATCGTGGTAACGCCCATCTGCCCGCACAGCTTTGCCTCTCCGGCCATGGTATTCGCACAGGAGCGCAAGCTGAATATCTGCGTGGGGCAGGTGGAGGACGACGAAGTGTTCATCAGCTGCGACGGAGCCACCGGGTACATGCTGCAAGCCGGCAGCACGGCCGAGGTACGGCTGTCGGATCAGATCGTGCAGCTCATCACCTTCGGCCGGGCCGATCAGTTCCAAGCCATCGACCAGAAGCTGCGCAGCAGAAGATAAAGGACAAACCGCTAAAAAAGGGGGCCGGGAATTTATGGGTCGTACAACGCGGGAAGAAGCAAAGGGAAAGGGTGAACGCCTGCAAGCCATCCTTCGGCTGATCAAGGAGCATCCGATCGACCGGCAGGAGGAGCTTTTGCAGCATTTGCGGGAGGAGGGCTTTGCGGTGACGCAGGCCACCATTTCGCGGGATATCCGGGAGCTGTGCCTTGTAAAAGCGGCCACCGAGACTGGTTACCGCTATGTAACCAGCCACAACGAGGCGTATGACCCCAAAGTGCATGGGCGGTTTGAGACGATCTTCCGCGAATCGGTGCTAAGCGTGGATTTTGCAGGGCACACCGTGCTGGTCAAATGCTATTCCGGCATGGCGAACGCGGCCTGCGAGGTGTTCGACTCCCTCAAGTGGAAAAACGTTGTGGGCACGCTTTCCGGGGACGATACCTTTCTCGTAGTTGCACGCACCGAACGGGATGCAAAAATGGTCTGTGCAGAATTGACGCGCTATATCGGGAAAAAATGAGCAGGAGCGATGTGAAATGCTGAGCAGTCTCCAAATTGAAAACGTTGCGGTCATCGAAAAAGCCGACGTGCATTTTGACAAGGGGTTAAACGTGCTCACCGGCGAGACCGGCGCGGGCAAGTCCATCCTGATCGATTCCATCCACGCGATCCTGGGCAACCGCACCTCGCGCGATCTGGTGCGCACCGGCGCGTCCAAGGCCGTGATCCGCGCCGCCTTTGAGCAGGTGCCGGGCTCGGTGCTGGACAGTCTGGAAAAGGCCGGCTACGAGCGCTCGGATGCGTTGCTTCTGACACGGGAGATCAGCGCGGATGGCAAGAGCGTCTGCCGCATCAACGGGATGCCTGCCACGGCCTCCATGCTGCGGGAGCTGTGCGGCGGGCTCATCAGCATCAATGGGCAGCATGACTCGGTGGGGCTGCTCAATCCGGCGCGTCATGAGGGGATGCTGGACGATTACGCGCAGAACCAGGCGTGCTACCAGGCCTATTACACGGTGTACAGGGAGCTCATCCGCGTCAAGCGCGAAATGGACGCCCTGATCATAGACGAGGACGAAAAGCGCCGGAATATCGATCTTTTGAGCTATCAGATCCATGAGATCGACGATGCGGCGCTCACGGCCGGCGAAGAGGAAGCGCTGGAAAGCCGCCGCAAGATCCTGGCAAATGCCACCACCATCCGGGAGCGGATCGCGCAGGCCTATGCCGCGCTTTCGGGCGGGGATGAGGCCGCCGGCGCGGCTGACCTGCTGGGGGAGGCGGCGAATGCTGCGGACGCAGCGGCACAGCTGGACGAAAGCCTTGCCGCCGGCGCCGGGCAGCTGCTGGATCTCTATTATACCGTAAAGGACCTTTCGGCCGATCTGGCCGGCCGGCTGGACAGCTACGAGGTCAATGACGCCGAGCTGGACGAGATCGAGCAGCGGCTGGATCTCATCCATAAGCTCAAGCGCAAATACGGCGATACGGTGGAGGATGTGCTTGCCTTTGCCGAAAAGGCGCGGGCTGAGCTGGAACGCATCCAGTTCTCACAGGAGCACTACGACCAGATGCAGGCCGAAAAAATGCGCCTGTATGGCCTGGCGCGGGAGAAGGCCGAGCAGCTTACCCAGACCCGGCTGCGGGCTTTTGACGAGCTGAACCGGCGTATTTCCAGCACGCTGGACTTTTTGAATATGCCGGGCGTGCGTATGACGCTGCGGCATAACCGCGGCCCGCTGGCAAGCCATGGGCAGGACAGCATTGAGTTTTATATTTCCACAAACCCCGGCGAAGCGCCGAAGCCCCTGGCAAAGGTGGCCTCCGGCGGTGAGCTGAGCCGCATTATGCTGGCGATCAAGAGCGCAATGGCCGATAAGGACGCCGTGCCCACCGTGATCTACGATGAGATCGACACCGGCGTTTCCGGCAAGGCTGCCGGCAAAATCGGCGAGGTGCTGCGCCGGAACGCGAAGGATCATCAGATCCTCTGCATCACCCACACAGCCCAAATCGCCGCGCTGGCCGACAGCCATCTGCTGATCCAGAAAAACATCGCAAACCAGCGTACCTACACCGAGATCCATCCCTTGGACGGGGAAGGCCGTGTGGACGCGTTGGCCCACCTGATCTCCGGCGACCATGTGACCGAGATTTCCCGCGCAAACGCACGGGAGATGCTGGGCCTGGCGGCAAGCAGCGACACGGCTGGCACATCCTGCGAGCCGCAAAAATAACGCACGGCCTACGCATGAATGTGATTTTGCACAAAAACATTGGACACGACCGCGGC
>CAZYAX010000021.1:0-10301 GCA_964646195.1 uncultured Faecalibacterium sp.
ACTTCCGGCGTTGCTGCCGGAAGTCTGTTTCTCTGCTTGTTGGGGTAGCACCCCAGTCTCGAAACTTTTGTTTTTTCGAGTGTCTACTCTATAGGGAGCATATCAGAAAGTAGCATCGCCTTTTTTTACAGAAAACACTTGCAATGAGAGGACAGAGTAAATATAATAGAATCAATAATACTATTATTGAAAGTGTGATAAAATTGAACGGCTTTATGGAAATTGAAGACCGCCTGCTCCGGCTGGATGAAGATGCGCCCTTTTGTTTGGCAATACGGGCCGGTTTACCTGTATTCTGGTCGGAGGCAGTGCGCTGATTCTTCTTGGATATATTGCCCGCGCCACGCATGATATTGATATACTGGAAACCCCGCGGGAGCTGCTGCAGCTTTTGGATAAGTACGACATGAATATCAATGTGAGTGCACACATGGATAATTTCCCGGACGATTACAGGGAGCGGGTTCGTAAGCTGGAACTGCCTACACAGAAAATCGATTTTTATACCCTTTCGCTGGAGGATTTGGTAGTCTCCAAGCTGGCGGCGGGCCGGGGCAAGGATTTGCAGGATATTACCGGCAGTGAAATTTTGCCGGCCATTGACTGGGAGAGGCTGGACGCATGTGCCGAAATGGTAAAGCTGGGGCTTTTAAGCGACCGCCAGATATCGGAATTTACAATGCGGTATGAGGATTATAGAGAGAGGTACCGGCCATGAGAGCCTTGACTTTTGCTTCCTTCCTGCGGCGAACGCTCGGAGGGCTTTCGAAAAATGGGAGCACTGCGCCGTTGCAGCTTGCAAAAGAGCTGCCGGAAAATCCGCGTTTGCTGGAACCGCTGGGTCTCTATGCGGCCTGTGCGCTGGAGCCGGCCCGGCGGGCGCACTTGCTGCGGGTTTGCCCTGCATTGGAAACGGAATTTGCCGCGCGCCCTTTTTTACAGCTGCCTGCGGAAGAACTGCCGCACCGGCTGGCTGCGCTGGCAGCTGAGGACCCATACTATAAAATGTGGCGTTCCTATTGCAGCGTGCGGGACCGGCAGAAGGCGGATGACCATACAAAAGCGCTGATGAACCGCCGGATTTGTCAGCTGCAGCGGGAGAAGGGAATCACCAATTATCGTTTGTATACCGACCTGCACCTGAACGCCGGAAACCTGAACGCATATCTAAAACACAACGATTGCAGCAAGGTGAGCCTTGCCACCGCCCGGCGCGCGCTGCAATACTTGCAGCAGCTTTAACGGACGCTTCCGAACTATCCCTCAAAAGGCGGCCTGCCGTAGCCCGGCGGGCCGCCTTTTGACGTGCCCAGACACAAAAATTAAAAAATTGCAAAAATGTTTGAAAAACACGTGTGAAAGAACTTGCAATCAGTGGGCTGTTTTGTTACAATAGAGCTATCTAAGTGGGGCAAAGCGGTTGAAAGTGGGTAAAAAGACCTGCGAAGTGTACCGGACAGGCCCCGCGAGGCAGGACGGCGGATGCACATGGAGCATCCCGCAAAAACGGAAGGGGGCGGCGGCATGTTTTTTGGACGGTACGATTACACCATCGATGCTAAGGGCCGCCTCAACTTTCCGGCCAAGTTCCGCGACGGGATGGGCGAGGGAAGCTTCGTCGTGATGGAATGGGTGGACAAGTGCCTCTTCGCGCTGCCCATGCAGGAGGTGGAGCGCATCTCCGAGCGGCTGGGTGCGGATGAGCTGATGGACAGCTGGGAAGTGACCGGCGATTTGTTCAGCACTGCCTGCGAGGTGGAGCCGGACAAGCAGGGCCGCATTCTGCTGCCCGCCGAGCTGCGCCAGCACGCCGGGCTGGAAAAGAACGTGACCATCATCGGCAACCGCAACCACGCCGAGATATGGGACACCGATACCTGGAACGCACGCCGCGCCGCCGTGACCAACGAGCAGCGTGCCCAGCGCCTGCGTGACCTGCATGTATGATTACGGGACCCGAAGGGAGGCCGGAGCCGGTGGAACAGAACAACGAGCGCCAACCCTTTGACCCGGCGGGCTTCGAGCATATCCCTGTACTTTTAAAGGAATGCCTGGAGGGGCTGGCCGTCCGCCCCGCCGGCATTTATCTGGACGGCACGGCGGGCGGCGCGGGGCATTCCCGCCAGATTGCGCTGCGGCTGGACGGGGCTGCGGGGGGCTGGT
Organism: uncultured Faecalibacterium sp.; assembly: GCA_964646195.1. Classification (GTDB taxonomy): domain Bacteria; phylum Bacillota; class Clostridia; order Oscillospirales; family Ruminococcaceae; genus Faecalibacterium. The sequence goes on from CAZYAX010000021.1 coordinate 2,164, forward strand.
TGATCGCACTGGATCAGGACCCCGATGCGGTGCAGGCAGCGCGCGCCCGGCTGGATGGACTGCCCGCCACGGTGGTGCAGACCAATTTCCGGTATGCGCCCGCAGCGCTGGACAAGCTGGGCATCGCACAGATCGACGGCGCGCTGCTGGATCTGGGCGTTTCAAGCCACCAGCTGGACGATGCGGCCCGAGGCTTTTCCTATCGGGCGGACGCGCCGCTGGATATGCGCATGAGCCAGGAGGGCATGACCGCTGCGGACCTTGTAAATACCGCCTCGCGGGAGGAGCTGGCGCGCGTCCTGCGGGACTACGGCGAGGAGCCATACGCCTGGCAGATCGCGGGCAAGGTGGTACAGGCGCGGCAAGCAAAGCCCATCGAGACCACGCTGGAGCTGGCCGAGACGGTGGCCAGCGCGGTGCCGCCCGCGCAGCGCCGCAAAAACAAAAACCCCGCGCGGCGCACCTTTCAGGCGCTGCGTATCGCGGTCAACCATGAGCTGGACGCGCTGGACGAGGGCCTGGACGGCCTGTTCGGGCGCCTTGCGCCGGGCGGGCGGCTGTGTGTGATCACCTTCCACTCCTTGGAGGACAGGCTGGTCAAAAACAAGTTCCGCCGCTGGGCCACGGCCTGCACCTGCCCGCCGGAGTTTCCGGTGTGTGTGTGCGGCGGCAAGGCCGAGGCACGGCTCGTGACCCGCAAGCCCATTGAGGCGCAGCCCGAAGAAATGGAACACAACCGCCGCAGCCGGTCGGCCCGGCTGCGTGTGCTGGAAAAACTGTGAGCAAACTATAAAGGCAAGGGGATGCATCTATTATGCAGCAGGCAGCATATAATCTCGATTCCGCACCTCGGAGAAGGGCGCGGCCGCAGCAGCAGAAAAAGGACCTGCAGGTCGTCCGCGGCGGCAAGCGCCGGCTCAACCCGCTTCAGGCGGCGGTACATCATGTGATGCCCATTCTGGCGCTGGCACTGCTGGTGGGCTTGGCGGTGAACCTGCTGCAAAGCGAGGTCACGATTACCGAACTGACCACCCAGATCCAGGAGGCCAAGGCCACGCTGGTGGTGGAGCAGAGCGAGTATACATACTATACCAGCACCATGAACAGCAAAGCCAGCATCGCTAACGTGGAAGAAACAGCCAGCCGCCTCGGCCTGATCAAGCTGGACGACAGCCAAATCACTTATATCCGTCTGGACGACGCCAGCGTGCTGGTGCGCAAGGAATCGGTGGCACGCCAATGGTTCGATTTTCTTCATGCGGGCGCGCTGACCCTGATGGGGATGACGGACTGAACCAACCGAAGGAAAAGCGTGCGGCAAGGCACGCTTTTTCGGTTTACAGGAGACGAGAGGAATGGGGAACGACAACAAGCGGCGCGCCGTGCGCAGCCGTGTGCGCAGGGCGCAGCCGGACGCGCCCATGGCCAGAGAAACCAGATGGCTGGGCTATATCGTTTCGATCGGGGCGGTGCTGCTGGCCACTGCCTTTGTAGGGCACAGCCTGTATAACATCCAGATCCGGGACGGCGATATGTACCGCCAGTACGCCAGCGCACAGCAGCTTTTGGACAGCACCATCCGCGCCACCCGCGGCGAGATCTACGATGCCACTGGCAAAACGCTGGCGTCCACCAGCGTGGTATGGGATATCTCCTGCGACCCGCAGTACAGCACCGCGCTGTACGAAAAGGATACCGTCGAGGTGACTGACCCGGAGACAGGCGAGACGGTGAAGCAGGTTCAGCGCACGCTCAAGCCATCGGTCTGCGCCGAGGTGAGCCGGGAGCTGACATTGCGCCTGCTCTCCGGCGACGGCGTCAGTCTGGACCGGGTGGACGAGTCCAGCACCGAATACCAGATGCAGTACCAAGAGATCTACGACAAGATCTCGCAGGTGGACTCCCAGTACCGCCTGCTGGCCAGCAAGGTGAACAATGCGATCAAGACCTCGATCATGGACTATGTGACGGCATTCAACAACGCCAGCGGCAAGAACATCCGCATCTCCATCGCCAGCGCCAAGGCCTACAAGCGGGATTATCCCTACGGAGCCTTTGCGGCGGCGGTGATCGGCTTCTGTGACCAGGACGGCTACGGCGCATATGGTCTGGAAAAATCCTACGAGGAGATGCTGGCCGGCGTCAACGGTCGTACCATCACGGTGCGCAACGCCCGCGGCAGCGCCATCGCGGATAACGCCGCCACTACCTTTGAAGCCAAGGACGGCAACAATCTGGTGCTCTCGCTGGACACCAGCGTGCAGGAGGTGCTGGAACGCTATCTCAACGAGGCCATCGCGGCCAACCGGGTGGAAAACCGCGGCTGCGGCATTGTAATGAATGTGAAGACCGGTGCGATCCTGGCCATGGCCTCCAAGCCGGACTTCGACCCCGGCGACCCCTATACCATATACAACGAAGCCTATCTGAACGAGCTGGTCCACGCAGAGCCGGAGCTCTATGGCATTTATAAAAAAGACGAAAACGGCCAATTCTATACCGATGAGCTGGGCAATAAGATTTTAGATGAAACAGCGGATTATTCCGGCTACTACCGCGACATCCAGTGGAAGAACAAAACCATTACCGAGCTGTGTTACCCCGGCAGTGTGTTCAAGGTGATCACGGCGGCTATGGGCTTGGACTCCGGCAACGCCAGCTATTACACCAGCCTGAACTGTGGGGGCGCATATATGGTGCAGGACCGCACCTACCACTGCGCCGGCCGCAAGGCCCACGGTACCCAGACGCTGGCGGATGGCCTGCGCAACAGCTGCAACATTTACTTTATCCAGCTGGGGCAGCGCATCGGCTCGTCGCTGTTCTACGATTACTTCAAGGCCTTCGGCTTTACTGAGCCCACCGGCGTGGATCTGCCCTACGAGACCAACTATATGCAGTATTACACCGATCAGAGCATGGGTGAGGTGCAGCTGGCCTCCTCCTCCTTCGGCCAGGCCATGGCGATCACTCCGCTGCAAATCTGCACGGCCATTGCGGCCTGCGTGAACGGCGGCTATCTGGTAACGCCCCATATCGTGGAGCGCATCACGGACCAGAACGGCAACGTGGTGCAGGAGACCGGTACCACCGTGCGCCGGCAGGTGATCAGCGAGAGCGCCAGCCAGACCATCCGGGAGATCATGGAATATGAGGTGGGCGGCGGCACGATCACCGGCGGCGGCTCCAATGCCTATGTGGCGGGCTACCGCATCGGTGGCAAATCCGGCACCTCCGAACAGCTGAACATGGATCGCCGCGCGGACGGCGACTACAAAAAGGTGGCTTCTTTTGTGGCGGTGCTGCCTGCCGACGACCCGGAGATCCTGGTATATGTGATGCTGGACGACCCCAATAACGCCAACACCGACTATTCGTCCATGCTGGCCGCGCCGGTGGTGGGCAACATCATCAGCGAGATCGCGCCGTATCTCGGTATCGCCACCGACGGCGTGGACCGCAGCGGCACCATCGTCACCGTGCCCAATCTGGTGGGCAAAGAGTGGAGCAATGCCCAGGTGTCGCTCAACATCAAGGGGCTCAAGCACCGGCTGGTGGAGAGCGAAAGCGACAACACCGGCGCCGTGGTCACCTACCAGTACCCGGCAGCGGGGGCCAAGGTGGCCAGCGGCACGACCGTTTACCTGTACACGGAGGGCTACGGCGGCAGCCATGTCACCGTGCCGGACGTGCAGGGCAAGAGCGCCGACTTTGCACGCCAGATGCTGGCCTCCGCAGGGCTGAACTGCGTGGTAGAGGGCGACGCGGGCGGCGTGGTGCTGGCGCAAAGCGCCGCGCCGGATTCCAGCGTGCAGATGGGCACCATCGTCACGGTGACCTGCGGGCAGCCCGCCGGAGGGTAAAGAGACGGCGCAGGTAAGGCTGCAAAAGCCGGGCTTTTGGCACGCTGCACGGCGGCTGCCGCAAAGCAGATACACCGGCTCATAGGCCGGAAAACGCGGCCCGGTGCAATACAAACAGCGCAAAGCATTACCAGACAATTTGACGCGTAGTGACGCAAGTAAAATAAAGAGAGAGGGGAACTTGAAATGGAACAGATCTTGGCAAGCAAGCTCCTGGCAGGGCTTGCGCCTGAAGGGTTCATCCGGCAGGACGGCCCGGTCACACTGGTGACCACCGACAGCCGGGAGGTGTGCCCGGGATGCGTGTTTGTGGCATTTCCGGGTGCAAAATTCGACGGCCACGATTTTGCCGCAAAGGCGCTGCAAGCGGGCGCGGCCTATGTGGTGCTGAACCACCCGGTGGAGGGCGTGCCGGAGGAAAAGACCATCCTCTGCCCGGACAGCTACCACGCCATGATGGTGATGGGGGCCAATTACCGCGCCCAATATGCCCCTGTAATGGTCGGCATCACCGGTAGCGTGGGCAAGACCACCACCAAGGAATTCTGCTATGCGGTGCTCAAGGCGTTCGGCCCGGCCATCAAGACCGAGGGCAACCAGAACAACGAGCTGGGCCTGCCCCGCACGATGTTCCGGCTGGGCAGCGGGGTGAAGTATGCCGCCGTGGAGATGGGTATGAGCCATGCCGGGGAGATCGAGCGGCTGGCTGCCTGCGCGCGGCCCAGCGCGGGCATCATCACCTGCATCGGCGTATCCCACATCGAGAACCTGGGCAGCCGCGAAAACATCTGCAAGGCCAAGCTGGAGATCTGCGCCGGGCTGCCGGAGGGTGCACCGTTGGTGCTGAACTACGACGACGGGTATCTTCGTGCTGCACAGCTGCCGGCCCATGTAAAGCCGGTGTGGTACAGCCTGAACAACGAGGAGGCGGATGTATTCGCCTCGGCCATCCGCCAGACGCCGCAGGGCACGACCTTTTTGCTGGAGGACCCGGAGCATGGCCGCTTTGCGGTGAACATCCCGGCGATGGGCCGCCACAACGTGGCCAACGCGCTGGCGGCCTACTGCGCCGCCACCCGGCTGGGGCTGGACGCCCGCCGGGCTGCCCATGCGCTGGCGGATTTTGAGCAGACCGGGATGCGCCAGCATGTGGTGCAGAGCAAGGGCGTGACCGTGATCGAGGACTGCTACAACGCCAACCCCGACAGTATGCGCGCGGCGCTGGCGATGTTCCAGGAATATCCGTGCAAGCGGCGGTTCGCTTTGCTGGGCGATATGCTGGAGCTGGGCGAGATCAGCCGCACAGCACACGAGGAGCTGGGCCGCCTGGCCGCAGACAGCGGGCTGTACTGCCTGATCACCTACGGCGAGCAGGCCCACCGCACCGCCATCACGGCGGCGGCCCGCGGCATGAAAACTCTCTATGCCCACAACCACCGGGAGGCCGCCGAGGCCCTGATCGACCGGGTGCAGCCCGGCGACGCCGTCCTCGTAAAGGCCAGCCGCGGTATGGAGCTGGAAAAGGCGCTGGCGATTTTCTACGCCGGGCAAAAATAAAAAAGCCGGGACCATAGGCCCAAAAACAGGCACACGGCGCCGCGCGCCTATGGATACCGGCTGCTGGTACCGGAGGCTCTGTGTCCGGCTGGGGCAAGCGCGCAGGCGTGCGCTGTAAGCCGGGGCCGGGTTGCCGGTTTGTAGGGAGAAAACGCTATGGCTCGTTTTGCCTTGATCGTTGCGTCCACGCTGGGCTTTTTTCTCACGGCGGCCATCGGCAACCTGCTGGTGCCGCTGCTGCGTGCGCTGGACCGGCCTGCCTCCCGCGGGCCGCTGCGGGGCCCGGTGTGGCAGCCCGTCGAGCGGGGGGTGCCCACCATGGGCGGGCTGTGCTTTATTGTGGGTATGCTGGCCGCAGTGGGTGTTGCCTGGACCGGCCTTTGCTTGCTGCTGCCGGATATCCTGGGCGACGGCCGCCACAGTATGACCATGCTGCTGACGGCGCTGGGCGGGGCGTTCCTGTTTGGGGCCATAGGCTTTGCGGATGATTTGGTCAAGATCCGCCGCCGGCAGGTGCTGGGCCTGCAGCGGTGGCAGCGCCTGACGCTGGAATGCGCGGCGTCGCTGGCGTTTGTGCTGTATGCGCGCGGCAGCGGGTGCCTGCCGTCCGGGTCGGTGCTGCCGCTGCTGGGCTATGTGGACCTGGGCATGGGCGGATATCTGCTCTGGATGCTGCTTTTGGTGGCGCTGGCCGAATCTGCCCGCCTTTCGGACGGCGGAGACGGCGTGTGCGCCGGCATAGGCTTTGTTGCCATGCTGGGCCTGATGAGCGCGGTTACGCTGCTCAATTATTTTGAGATCGCGCTGCTGCCCGCATCGCTGGCCGGGGCGCTGTTGGCATTCCTCATCTGGAACTTTGCGCCCTCCAAGATCCTCAGCGGCGCCACCGGCAGCCTGTTTCTGGCCGGGGCGCTGGGCTGCACCCCACTGGCCATCGGCTGGCCTGCGCTGGCGGTGCTGCTGGGCCTGCCGTACCTCGCGGAGGGCGGGATGGTACTGGCGCAGGCCGTTTACTACCGCGTTTCGGGCGGGCGGCTGCTGTTTGCCACTGCGCCGCTGCATCACTGGCTCAAGGTGAAAAAAGGGTGGAGCGATGTGAGCGTCTGTTATGCGTTCTGCGGCATGGCGTTGGCCGGCGTGCTGGTCACGCTGGCGTTTGTGCGGCTGAGCTGAAGGGCCGCCGTGCATCCCGCTATCCGGAATGAAAGAGACGATCTGCCGCCGTTTTTGAAAAGCGGTGGGGAGACATAATTTGGCCGGCCCGCGGTATCAAGAGCAGCGGGCTGAAGGAAGGGAGGCAGAACGCATTGGCTTCTGCAAAAAGCCGGTCCGCGCGGCCGGTGCGTATCTTTCAACGGGACCCCGGCCCCTGGACCTGGCTGCTGATCGGCTGGATGGCCACGCTGGGCATTATCCTGGTGTTTGGTCTGGTAATGCTGTTCAGCGCCAGCTACACCACCGGGTACCTGCGCATGGGCAACAGCTATTATTACATCCGCCAGCAGACCATGTGTGCGGTGCTGGGGCTGATCGTGATGACCGTGTTCTCCTACATCGATTACCACTGGCTGCGCAAAATGGTGTGGCCGGGCTATATTGTCAGCCTCCTTTTGCTGGTTGCGGTGTTTTTCTTTGAGCCGCTCAACGGCTGCCACCGCTGGATCAACATCAAGGGTCTGCCCACGATACAGGCCTCTGAGATCGTCAAGTTCGAGATGATCCTGCTCACGGCGCATCTGGTGTGCCGCACGCCGCATCTGTGCCAGAACCGCAGGTTCTGGACCTGGCGAGGCACCCAGTGGAAGCAGTGGTTTGGGCAAAAGCTGCTGCGGGAGCTGATGGTGCCGCTGCTGTTCCTGGTGCCGGTGGTGGTGCTGCTGTTCTTTGAGCCGCACATGTCCGGCATCGTGCTGATGTGCGCCATTGTGGGCACCATGCTGCTGCTGGGCGGCTGCGGCGGCATATTTACCTATGGGGCTGCGGCGCTGGGGATCTTTGGCATCCGCACCCTGCTGGAAAACATCGATTCCATCCCGTATTTGCAGGACCGGCTGGACGGCTGGACCCAGGATCTGACAAAGATGACCGACCAGACCTTGCAAAGCCTCTATGCCATCGGCTCCGGCGGGCTTACGGGCCTGGGCCTCGGCAACAGCGTGGAAAAGCAGCTCTGGCTGCCCGAATGCACCAACGATTTTATCTTCAGCGTAGTGTGCGAGGAACTGGGCTTTGTGGGGGCCATGGTGGTGATTTTGCTGTTTGTGCTGTTCATTGTGCAGGGGCTCATCCTTTCGTTTGAGGCGGGCGACCTGTACGGCACGCTGGTGGGCATTGGCATCACGGCGCAGATCGCATGGCAGGTGTTCTGCAACATCGCGGTGGTTACCAACACCCTGCCCAACACCGGCATCAGCCTGCCCTTTTTCTCCTCCGGCGGCACGAGCCTGATCCTGCTGCTGGCCGAGATGGGGGTCATGGTGAACATCGGGCGCAACAGTGCCCGTACTAAAGAAGCGCGCCGTGCCGAAGAAATTGAGCGCAAGCGCCGCACCGCGCCCATTGTGCTGGCCGACGCGCGCCGCACCCGCACTTAGCCCTGACGCATGGCGCGCAAGAGGCCAGGGCAGGTCCGGAGGGACGCCGCGCCGCACCCGGACGGCGTACAAGAGGCCGCCGGTAAAGCGTTTGAAATTTGAGGAGGAATCTTTTATGCGTGTA